>CALCSA010000001.1 GCA_937894185.1 uncultured Clostridia bacterium
GGTGAAAAACGATACACCGACCACTCATTTACGGATTCCATCAAATCCTCGGCCTATAACGCTGCCTTTGCGTAGGAGACTACTCACGGCCAAGCCGTTTTCGATCCTCAGCTCCAAGGTGATGCCTGCATACCTTTCGTTACCGGTTTGCACCAACCACCGGCTCTCTGTAAACGAAATCGTGGACACAGCCGTCCTTGTCATCGCTTTTTTTCTTTATTGTTGTTAGTATATGGGATAGATTTACCTTTTGTCAACTAAAATCTTACTCAGCTCATCAATTTTGTCAACTATCACCGAAGCTCCACTGTCCAGAAGGGTCTGCCTTGTGCGGTATCCCCAGGAAACACCAATGGTTTCCATGCCGGCATTGCGTCCGGTTTGAATGTCGGTATCGCTGTCACCAATGTAAACGCAGCGTTGCTTTTCCACCCCAAAGTGCTCCAGAACCTCCAGAACAGCGGCAGGGTCAGGCTTGAGGGGAACGTTGTTCCGAGCACCCAGAGCCAAATCCACCAGACCGGGCAACTGCAGTTGAACCATAGAAGCCGTAAACAGATGAGGCTTATTGGAAAGCACCGCCACCTTCATGCCCTGCTCCCTCAGGGCGCTTAGCAACTGGGGAACACCGGGGTAGGGGCGGGTGTTATCGTTGGCGTGCAGATTGTAATGCTGCTGAAACGTTCCCTGAACCTGCAGCATGGTATCCTGATCCCGGTGACCCTCGGGCAGGCAGGACAGCAGCAGATTCACTACGCCGTGGCCCACCATTCTCTGGTAATCGTCTACACTGTGACCGGGAAATCCATAGGCGCCCAAGGCGTAATTGTAGGCGTTGGCCAGATCCTGAATGGTGTTGAGCAAAGTGCCGTCCAAGTCAAAAATCGCCAGTTGTTTCATCAAAGGCCTCCCACGGTGACAAATCTGGACCGGCGCTGCTTCACGCACAGGTAAACAATGACACAGTTGACGAGAATATCCAGAAAGCTGCCCACCACCAGCATTTCCGCCAAGGTAACCTTCACCGGCAGATTGAAGGCCAGATAGATCAAATTAAAGGCAATAGCCGCAATCTGAATGAGGTAGAACATCATGAGCTGGCTGAGCCGGACCGAACTGATAAACCGCTTGACCAACAGGACAACGCCATAAAGAATCATAGCGGCAGCAACGGCAAATACAATGCCGGGCAGACAGGAATCGGTGGCGGCCAGCAGGTAGACCAAATCCACCAAACGGATGGAGGTGGTAACGAGTAACAGATAATACAGCACTGACTTTAACAAAAAAGCTCCCCCTTTGCGAAAAGACAGCTGCTTGCGCGAACAGTCCGGCAAATAATATGTAGCGATGATGAGCCCCCACGTCCCCGCAAGATGGGGGACCGTTTGAATGCTGTTGGATTATGATACCACCAAGTACAGCGCACGCAGTGGTATCATTGTACATCAAAAGGCGGTTGCCCTGCAAAAGGCGAGCCGTTGTGCATGAAGTATAATAACTGTGTTCTTTGCAGTTATTATAACACAAACCTTCCCAAATGCCAAGAAAACCAACCTTTTACGAGGAGGTAATTCTATTTAAAACACTAAAATTACATTGACAAAAACCTCCCGGCGCTGTATACTGTATATCAATTAAACATAACAGTTAAGACACAAGTTACAGTATCATGACGGCGGATAGGGGGATGGCATGAAGATTATCATATCAAATTCGTCGCCACTGCCCATTTACGAGCAGATTAAACAGCAGGTCAAGACGGCTATTTTATCGGGAGAGCTGGAAGAAAATCAGGTGCTTCCCAGCTTGCGGGTGCTGGCCGGAGATTTAAAAATCAGCGTACTGACCACCATGCGGGCCTACAACGAGCTGGAGCAGGAAGGCTTTGTCACCAGCATTCAGGGCAAGGGGTATTACGTGATGCCCCGGGGAAGTCAGCTTATGCAGGAGCAGTTTCTGCGAGAGGTGGAGCGGTCGCTGGAAGAGGCGGTCCGAGCGGCCGCCATGGCAAATATCGGCGGCGAGCAGCTCATGGATGTCGATGCCGTTAGCAAGGATTACGGCAAATTTGCCTTGCGGGATGTGAGCTTTTCCATTCCCAAAGGCTATATTATGGGGCTGATCGGCCCCAACGGCGCGGGAAAAACCACCATCATCCACCTGATTCTCAACCTGTTGCGCCGGGACAGCGGCAAAATCGCTGTGCTGGGGATGGACAACATCGCCGACGACACCGCCATCAAGCAGCAGGTAGGGGTGGCCTTTGACTGCGTCCCTTATGTGGACGATTGGAAGGTGCGGGATGTTGGCAAGGCCATGTCCCTTTTTTACGACCACTGGAGCCGGTCAAAGTTTTTGGGGCTGGCGGAGGAATTTGGTCTAGACAGCGGCAAAAGGGTGAAGGAGCTTTCCCGGGGGATGCAGACCAAGCTGATGCTGGCCTGTGCCTTTGCTCACGATGCCAAGTTGCTGATTCTGGATGAGCCCACCAGCGGCATGGACCCGGTGGCTCGAAGCGAACTTTTGGATATGCTGCAAGCCTATATTGCCGACGGGGAAAAAAGCGTGCTGTTTTCCACTCATATCACTACCGATCTGGAGCGGGTAGCGGACTTTATCACCTACATCCGAAATGGGCAGATGTACTTTACAGGCCCCACCGATGAACTGCTGGAAGAATGGCGGCTGATCAAAGGGGGGAGGGAGGACTTAACCCCGCAGCTAAAGGAGAAGATCACAGGCTTGCGGGTTCACCCCACCGGCTTTGATGGCCTTGTAAAGTCAAAAGACTTTACGGAGATTTCCGACGGTTGTATCCTGGATAAAGTGTCTCTCGAAGATATTATGCTCTACACCGCAAAGGAGGCGAAGCCCTCATGACGGCTGCTGTTAAAATGTTCCGGCTGGATCTGTTGACCATGCAGGTCTACCTCAAGTCCTATATGATTTTTATGGTTTATCCCCTTCTGTTCGCTTGGTGGGAGCCTGTGGGAATGGGTGTGATGGCGGGGTTTATGCTGGCCATGCTGGGAGGTTCCATCTTCTCCGTGCAGGAAAAAAACAAGCTGGAACGGCTTTACGGAATGCTCAGTATATCGGATAGCAGTTTGGTGGCGGGACGGTATCTTTTTCTCTTAGTAAACTGCCTGATGGTGCAGATGGCGATTCTGCCCCTGCATATTCTGGCTTCCCGCCTCATTGGAAGAATGCCCGGCGGGGAGGACCTGCTGCTGGCCATGGGTTTGAGCTACTTCTTGTTCTGGCTGCAATCCTCCTATCAGGTTCCTCTCTTTTTAAAATTCGGTTATACCAAAATGCGGCTGTGGGTAACCCTGCCCTTTGTCCTCGTCGCCCTTGCCTTTGGGTTTCTCACCCCCATGTTTAAAGAAGCGGCTCCTTCCATAGAAACGTGGTTCGAACAGATACACCAACACTCTCTATCCCTCTCCCTGATTCTTTTGGCTTTGGGCACTCTGCTGGGAATGATCAGCTACCTGATCTCCATCGGAGTGTACAAGTCCACCAAACAGTAGCTGGCGTTCTGTTATAAACCCGATTGACTGGGCGGAACTGTTGTGCTATGCTTTGGAAGCAATCCCTCTGTGGAACCGGGATGCAAATGCCCCTGTGCCCTTTGGCACGGGGCGTTTTTGTAGGATTTTACAGAAAAAAGGAGACTTGTTGGATGAAGATAGATTCCGCGTTGTTGGAGGGCCTGCAAGAACGTTCCCGCCTCCGGCTTACCCAAGAGGAAAGGAAGGATTTTCAGGCGGGAGCAGCTTTGCTTCTGGATGAAATCAGCAGGCTTTCCCACTTGGAGCCGGAAGGGCTGGCGGGAGCGGGCAGTCCTTCCCGCTGCGTCAATGTACTCCGGGAGGATGCAGTGGAACCTTTCGCCGGGCCGGACGCCATTCTGGCACAGGCTCCCGACCGGGGGGGCCGATACATTCGGGTACCCAAAACGGTGGATCAGGGGGGCAAAGTATGAAGGAACTGGCAGGCATCGGCCCTCTGGCGTTGGGAAAGCTGATTCAAAGCCGGGCCATTAGCTGCGTGGAAGCGGTCCGCCACAGCCTGGAGGTCATCCAGCACCGGGAGCCCCAATGCTCCACCTTCCTGGAGGTGACCGGGGAGCAGGCGCTGGCTGCCGCCCAAAAGGTGCAGAAGCGCATCGATTCCAAGGATGAACGTCTTTCCCCTCTGGCGGGGGTTCCCATGGCGGTTTCGGACAGTGTCTGCGTCAAGGGGACAGCCACCACCTGCGGCTCCAAGATGCTGGAGGGTTTTCGCCCACCTTATTCCGCCACCGTCTGGGAGCGGTTGCAGGCCGAGGGAGGAGTGCTGCTGGGCAAGACGGCTTTGGATGAGTTCATCTTGGGAGTGAGCGGGGAAAACTGCGCCTTTGGGCCTGCCCGCAATCCTTGGGATACCCGGCTTGCGTCGGAGGGCAGCGCTGGGGCGGTGAGCTGCGGAGAAGCCTTTTACGCCGTGGGCAGCGATGGATTTGGAGCGCTGCGCCGCTCCGCCTCTTTCTGTGGAGTCAGCAGCCTCAGGCCCACCTGCGGAACCGTTTCCCGCTATGGTCTGGTGGCGGGGACCTCCTCTTTGGAGCAGGCGGGAATTGTAGGCAAAACCATTCTGGATTGCGCTCAAGTGCTGGCTCTGATCCGGGGAAAGGACAGCCGGGATTCCACCACGGTGGAGGCGCCGGCGTTGGACTGGAAAATTTCCCTTCGGGGTCTGCGCATCGGCATACCGACAGCCTGTTTTGAAGGGGGGCTGGACCCCAATATCCGGCAGGCGGTTTTGGCGGCATCCAAACAATTAGAGGCCTTGGGTGCTTCTTTGGTTCCGGTGGAATTGCCGCTGGCCGACGATCTTCTGCCCACCTATTACGTCGTCGCCTGCGGGGAGATAAGCTCCAATCTGGCCCGGTACGACGGCATTCGCTACGGCTACCGCGCCAAAGATGTCGGGGACCTGATGGAACTTTACCGGCAATCCCGCAGCCGGGCCTTGGGTAGCCAAATCAAGGAGCATATCCTGCTGGGTAACTTCTTTCTCAGTGGGGAGGGGGGAGGGGATTACCACCAAAAGGCCTTGCATGCCCGGGAGCTGATCCGCCGGGGATTTGAGGATGTGTTCACCCGCTGTCACATGATTCTCTCGCCCGTTGTTCCCACCGCTCCCCGCACCATCGGCGAAAAGCCCGGTAATTTGTTGGAGCTTTACCGGCAGAGCACCTTTACCGCTCCCGCCGGTTTGGCGGGGCTGCCTGCCGCCACCGTCCCCTGCGGGTTTGACAGCAAGGGGATTCCCATAGGCTTTCAGCTGACAGGCAGACCCTTTGGGGAGGGGGAGCTGATTGCGGTGGCTCATGGGTATCAGATGGCAACCGATTTTCATCAGAGATTACCGGGGGAGGTGGGGCAGTGAACTGGGAAATTGTTGCCGGGGTGGAGGTTCATGTGGAGCTTTCCACCCACACCAAGATTTTCTGCGGGTGTGCCAACGCCTTTGGAGCAGAGCCCAACACCCTGATCTGCCCAGTCTGCACCGGAATGCCGGGGGCCTTGCCAGTCCTCAACCGCCAAGTGGTGGAGTACGCTTTGCGGGCGGGGCTGGCGCTGGACTGTGACATTGCCCGGCGCACTGCCTTTGACCGGAAGAACTACTTTTATCCCGATTTGCCCAAGGCCTATCAGATTTCTCAGCTTCACCGGCCCATCTGCCAAAACGGCGGGCTGGAGATTGAGACTCCAACGGGAAGCAAGAGGATCGGCATCCGGCAAATCCATATGGAGGAGGACGCCGGAAAGCTGATTCATCATCCCACCCAGCCCTGCACACTGGCGGACTACAACCGCTGCGGGGTTCCCCTGCTGGAAATTGTATCCCGACCCGACTTTACCGCAGCCCACGAGGTCATAGCCTATCTGGAAAGCCTGCGGGAGATTCTCCTGTTCCTCGGTGTTTCCGACTGCAAGATGCAGGAAGGCTCCCTGCGGGTGGACCTGAATGTATCGGTGCGCCGAAAGGGGAGCGGGGAGCAGGGAATCCCCACCGAGATGAAGAACATCAGCTCCTTTCAGTCGGTGGGCCGAGCCATGGTCTGGGAGGGAGCCCGGCAGATTCAGTTGCTGGAATCGGGGGGAGAGGTGCTGCGGGAAACCCGGCGCTGGGACGACGGCAAACACCAAGGTTTTGTCCTGCGCTCCAAAGGGGGGGCCGAGGATTACCGCTATCTGCCGGACCCGGATCTGCCGATTCTGGAAATCACCCAAGAGCAGGTGGAGCAGTTGCGCAGTACTCTGCCGGAGCTTCCCCGCAATAAGCGGGCCCGCTATCAAAGGGAGATGGGGCTTTCCTCTCAGGATGCCCGCACCCTCACCACCTCCCGGGAGGTGGCGGCGCTGTTTGAAAAAACCACAGCGCTCTGCCAACATCCTCAGGAGGCGGTCAACCTGATCGTCGGAGATTTGGCCCGGCTCTGCACCGAAACGGCAACCCTGCCGGAGAATTTGCAGGTGGATGCCGCAAAGCTGGCCGCTCTGATTGCCATGATCCGGTCCGGGAAGATCAACCGGACGGTGGGTAAGGAAGTTCTGGAGCAAATCTTTTTCCGCGACGCCGACCCCGTGGTTTATGTGGCGCAAAAAGGTCTTGCCATGGTGGACGATCCGGCTCTGATGGAGGCGGCGGTCCGGCAGGTGATGGAGGAAAATCCAAAGTCTGTGGCCGATTATCAAAGCGGCAAAGAAAAGGCCTTTGGATATCTGGTGGGTCAGACCATGAGGTCCCTCAAGGGCAAGGGGGATCCGGCTTTGATCAACGGCATCCTGCGGGAACTACTGAAAGGATAAATGCAAAAAAGCCGGCAAAAGAGCAGGCGCCGGCCTTGGTGCTGTAGGATTTTATGCTTCAAATACCGTTTCGATGATTTTGCCGCAGCTTTTGGGAGAGTAGCGCCAGCGGCGAATATGCCCTTGGGTTATGTAGTACTCCGGTTTGGCAGGGGCGTAGGCGGCGTCAAAGGCATCCACGATGATGAGCTTGACCTTCATCTTATCCGGCAGCAGGTTTTTGATGTAGACGCTGGCGTGTTGCCCCGGCAACACCTCTTCCCTTGGCTCTGCCAGCCCCGCCAGGTTGGGGGTCAGCTCTACGAATACGCCGTACTTTTCCACCGAGCGGATCACTCCCGCCACCGTCTCCCCGGGGGCAAACCGAGCGGCGTTTTCCTCCCAGGTTCCCAGCAGCTCCTTGTGAGAAAGGGTGATGCGCCCTGTGGCATCTATGCTTTTGACCACCGCCAGAATGTCCTGCCCGTTGCGGAATCGGTCTTTAGGGTGGGAGATGCGGGAAACCGAAATGGTGTCGATGGGGATGAGAGAGGTGATGCCGCAGCCAATATCCACAAAGCAGCCGAAGGATTCCAGATGGGTGACCCGGGCTGCAATCACATCGCCGGGGATAAGCTGGCCCAGATACTCCTTTTGGCAACGCTCCTGAAGCAGCCGGCGGGAAAGTTGGGCTACGGGGTTGCCATCGGCGTCCCGAGTA
>CALCSA010000002.1 GCA_937894185.1 uncultured Clostridia bacterium
AATATTTCAACAACGAGCGTATTTGCCTAAAAACGAAGCTGACACCGCTTCAAAAACGATGCCAGCTCGCATAATTCAATGCTATTCTATGGTAGGGCCTTTTTATTTCTGTCCGTTTCCTCTGGAACAGTTCAGGCATAGCAGGCTGTTTGTATGCTCTTCTGTTCAAACCAAACAAAAGGATCTGCGTTTTATGGCATATCATACGATCATTCAATGTTACTCGTTGTAGCACAGGGTTTGATCGTTGCTTTCACCACTCATGCATGGAGCAGCAGAAGCTTATGCCCTGATGGACTGCCGAACATCCTTGGGGTTGGCCACGGAATTGCGGGTCACCAGAACTGGCGCCACCGAAAGAGTGACTTGATTTCCGCTTTCCTTGGATTCATAGGCATCGATGATCATCTGCGTCGCCCGCTGGCCCACCAAATATCCTGATAACCGAACGGTGGTCAGCTGGGGGGTAACCATCATAGCAATGGGGATGTCGTCAAACCCCACGACGGAGATGTCCTCGGGAACACGCACCCCGCTTTGGACCAACCCCGCAATAATGCCGCAGGCTATTAAATCGTTTAAAGCGATAACTGCCGTATACTGTTTGCTGTGGAGCAGCATCTTTTTGGCCAGCACCATGCCGATGTTGTATTCGTAAAGCCCCTCATCTACATCGTTTTCGTAGGGGACGGTGATGACATCGTCGGCACCAAACTGCAGCCCGTGCATCGCCATGGCAAAACGGCAGCCATCCACCCGCTGATGCCGGGAGGAACGGCTTAGGGGAGGGGTGAGAAAGGCGATCTGCCGATGCCCCTGAGAGATCAGATATTCCGTTGCGATTTGTGCCGCCTTAAACATATCCGCCGATGCGTTGAGCGCGCTTGCTAATGGAGGGAAGTTGGATTCAAAGACACAGGCGTGACCGCCTTTGGCGATATACTGCTCCACCACATCGGAGTGGTCGTCCACCGAGCAGAGCATCAGGCAGCTGATCCGCTTGTTCATCATATCCCGGATGTATTTTCGCTCCAGATTGGGGTCCCGCTGGGAGGCAAAAACCATGGGCGTATATCCCCGCTTGCTGGCGATGTGCTCAATTCCCATGACGATCTGGCTAAAAAACGGGTTTTGAAAGGAGGGGATGATGATGCCGACGGATGGATTAATGTTGGTCCGCAAAATACGCCCATAAGGATTTGGGGAGTAGCCTAACTCTTTGACAGCATCCAAAACCCTTTGGCGCAGCTCGTCGCTCACTGGATATTCGCTGTTACTCAGCACCCGCGAGACAGTGGCGGTGGAACATTGTGCGGTTTTGGCAACATCGCTGATAACAATTTTGCCACAGCGATTGGGTTGCTTCATTGCAATCACACCCTGCATTCATTCATTTTGCACTTTTCAAAGACGATTTTTAATTGATTATAGCACAGCCGTTTCGGCGATGCAAGAAACTTGTAGAAAAATGATAGAAATTTTTCTATAAAATTTTCTGTAACAACTTAAGGAATTTAGGCAAAAAAATAAATTTTAAGTATTGACAAGAAGTCAGGTGATTCAGTATAATAGTTGCATCAAGATAAAATCGCAAATGTTGGAAGCATCCAAATTGTGCTAATCTACTATAAAATATTGTTTTGGTAGATTTTGCTGCGGCGATTACTATTTTTGATGCACATTTTATCGAAAAGGCCGGCGCAAAAGGAAAATGGACTGCACGGACGTTTTTTGACAGAAATCGATTACTAATTTTTGGCGATACGAGAAAGAAGTTGCACAAAAATCCAGAAGTACCTGTGACACATTATTTGACATTATTCTGAAAAATTAGCCTGCTTTGCCTGTCATATCTATAACAATAGCAAAGGTTTATTGCTTTTATTCTCCCGCCACAAGCCATTATAGATATGAGGCGAACATGGTTTGTGGGGGGGCATCTTACATGATTGCCCGGGAAAGGACAGGCTACCCTCATCTGCACAGGGGATCATCCATCCGCCTTTCCATGCTTGTATGCAAGCCATGACCTAATTTACGCTTTAGTTTGGCATAAGCCAAAACAAATAAAGGAGGACTTTACTGTGAACAAAAAGCTTTTTGCGCTGATTAGCCTTACGCTGGTACTGGCCATGGCACTTGGCGCCTGCGGATCCAAACCCGATCAACCTGCCCCGTCCCAAGCACCGGCTTCTGCGGCAGAACCTGCCCCCGAAGCATCTGGTGATCAGCCCGCCGCGGAACCCGAGCTGGAACAAACTAACCGCCTGGTTGTATACAGCGCCGGTGCAACCGATCAAAACGAAATGATTCAGAAGATGTGGTCCGAGCTGCACCCCGACATCGAGCTGGAAGTTGTCTCTGCCGGCAGCGGCGAGCTTCAGAACCGGATCATTGCCGAGGCGAGCAACCCTCAGGGCGACGTGATGATGGGTGGTTCCTACGCCGTATACAAGGCGCTGGAAGATCAGCTTACCCCTTACGTTTCCCCCAACACCGCCAACTGTCTGGAGGAGTTCGTCTCCCAAAACGATAAGTTCACCGCCATTCAGATCAACGTCAACACCATCATCGTCAACAACTCCATGCTTAAAGATCTGGGCGTGGAAGTGACCGGCTGGAACTCCCTGCTGAACGAAAAACTCAAGGGCAACATCGTCTTTGCCGACCCCTCGTCCTCTTCCTCCGGCCGGGAGCACGTGGTCAACATGCTGGCTGCTATGAACACCACCGGCAACCCTGACGATGGATGGGATTTTGTTGAGAAATACGTGAAGAATCTGGATGGCAAGGTTTCCTCCAGCTCTTCCGCCATCTACACCGGCGTAGTAAACGGCGAGTATGCCGTGGGCATCACCAACGAAGAAAAAGTGATCCAGAACATGGTGGCCGGGGCCGACGTCAGTGCTGTTTATGCCGAAGAAGGCATCACCCTGCGCACCTCTTACATGGGCATCATCAACGGATGTGCCAACGAATACAATGCCCGCCTGTTTGTGGATTTCATGACCTCCAAGGAGTACCAGCAGGCCGCTACCGACGAGCTGTACCAGCGCTCGGTACACAAGGATGTTGCGTTCAATGTTGATGGCATTGCCCCTACCAACGAGCTGAACTCCATCGAATATCCCACCGAATGGGTGAACGCCAACGCGGACAACCTGAAAACCAAGTTCCAGGACCTGCTGACCAACGTGTAGGCTAAAACCCAAATAATTGTGATTGCCTGTCCGCCGCCTCACAAGGGCGGCGGACGCTATGGAGGGGGATACAATGGCTGTTGCTATCCATGTCAACCAAGTTAAAAAACAATACGAAGATAACGTTGTGATACATAATCTTTCGGTGGATATCCAAAAGGGTGAGCTGTTTACCCTGCTGGGACCCAGCGGATGCGGAAAAACAACCCTTCTGCGGATGATTGCCGGATTTAACTCCATCGAGGCTGGAACCATTGCCTTTGATGATAAAGTCATCAACAACATTCCCGTTCACAAGCGGAACTTTGGCATGGTGTTCCAAAGCTATGCGATTTTCCCCAACATGACGGTGTATCGCAACGTGGAGTACGGACTCAAGAACAAGAAGCTTTCTAAGGAAGAGGTTCAAAAGCGGGTAGAAGAAGTTCTGGAGATCGTACAGCTCACTGAGTACAAAGACCGCTACCCCGACAAGCTTTCCGGCGGTCAGCAGCAGCGGGTGGCTCTGGCCCGGGCCGTGGTGGTCCGCCCTCAGGTGCTGCTGATGGATGAGCCTCTTTCCAATCTGGACGCCAAGCTTCGTCTGGAAATGCGCACGGTGATCAGCCAGCTGCAAAAGGATCTGGGCATCACCACCGTATACGTCACCCACGATCAGGAGGAAGCCCTTGCCATTTCCGACCGAATCGCCGTGATGAACAAAGGGGACATCTACCATTGCGATACCCCGGAGAGCATTTATTCCCGCCCCTACAACACCTTTGTGGCCAACTTTATAGGCAGCTCCAGCATGATTGACGGCGTGGTGTCGTCGGTGGGGGAAACCACCAAAATCCGCATGGAGACCGGGCTGGAAATCGAGATGGACAATCTGGTTTCTCTGGAAGCGGGCCGGGAGGTTCTGGTCGCTGTGCGCCCCGAAGAATTTGTCATCACCGAAGAAGGCAAGGGGATGAAGGGAACCGTAAAGCTCAAGCAGTTCCTGGGCAAGTGCATCCAGTACGAGGTTTGCTTTGAAAATGGTATCGTCTGCGAAGTTTCCTCCGATACCAACTCCGCCCCCAGAATTTACGAGGCGGGGGAGACCATCTACATGTCGGTCAATACCAAGCGCATCAATGTATTTGACAAAGCCGCCAACACTACTTTGATTGAAGGAGTGTACAGCAATGTTTAAGAAAGGCGTCCGCATAGACTTTTGGAGCTTGATTACACTGGTCTCCCTGGTCTTTTTCGGCATGTTTCTAATTTATCCGGTCAGCAGACTGGTGATCAATGCCTTTCAGACGCAGGAGGCGGCGGGCGTATTTTCCCTGGATAACTTTGTCAAATTCTTTTCCAGAGCCTATTACCGCAAGTCCATCTGGCAGAGTGTAGTGGTTACATTTTCCGCCACAGCGCTGGTGATTGTCATCGGTGTGGCGCTGGGATACATCACCACCACCTTCCAGATTAAGGGTATTAAGCTCATCAACATCTTGATTATCATTTCCATGTTTTCGCCCCCCTTTATCGGCGCCTACTCGTGGATTTTGATGCTGGGGCGGGCCGGAGTCATCACCAAGTTCTTCAACAATGTGTTGGGGATTCAACTGCCATCCATCTACGGATTCCGGGGAATCCTGCTGGTCTTTACCCTCAAGCTCTTTCCCTACATCTATATGTATACCAAGGGAGCCCTAAAAAAGGTGGATGCCTCTTTGGGCGAGGCCGCCGAGAGCTTGGGTTACCACGGGCTGGAAAAGGTGCTAAAGGTCAGCTTGCCCCTAATTACCCCCACTATTTTGGCGGGCGGCTCCATTGTGTTTTTGCGGGCCTTTGCCGACTACGGAACTCCCCGCCTCATCGGCGAAGGATACACCGTCATGCCGGTTCTGGTCTACAACGAGTGGCTGAGCGAAACCGGCTCCAACGCGTATTTTGCGTCCTCCATCGCCTTTATTATGATTATGGTTGCCATTGTGGTCTTTGCGCTGCAAAACTACTTCAGCCGCAAAAACTACAATATGAATATGCTCAATCCGCCCACACCTAAAAAGATTACAGGCATCGGCGCGTTTTTTTCCCACTTCTATGTCTATGTCCTGACCTTTTTTGCCGTGTTGCCCACTATTTATATCACCATCATCTCTTTCCGCAACTTTACCAACGGCTCTATCCTTGTGGAAGGCTATTCCCTCGACAACTACACCGCCGCGTTGGCAAAAGCAGGCTCATCCATTGCCAATACCTTTAAGTTTAGCATGATCGCCATTTTTGTGATAGTTCTGCTGGGCACCATGTTTGCCTACATCACCGTGCGGAAAAGAAACATCTTTTCCCGGTTTTTGGATGCCTGCGTCCAGCTGCCCTACGTCATTCCCGGAACCATCTTTGGCCTGATGCTGTTGATTTCGTACAACTCCGGTTTTCTGGTGCTCACCGGCGGATCGGCTCTGATCATCATCGCCTACATCGTGCGCAGAATGCCCTACACCGTGCGTTCCAGCGCCGCCATTTTGCGGCAGATTAACCCCAGCATCGAGGAAGCTTCTCTTTCTTTGGGGTATGCGCCCATGGCTACCTTCTTTAAAGTCACCATGCCCGCCATGGTGTCCGGCATTGTGTCGGGGGCCATCCTCAGCTGGATCACCACCATTCAGGAGCTGTCTTCCACCCTGATGCTGTACACCAGCAAAACCTCCACCATGTCCACCGCCATCTTCTCAGAGGTCAACCGGGCAGCCTACGGAACGGCGTCGGCCCTTTCCACCATTCTGACGGTGACCATGGTCGCATCCCTGCTGCTGTTCTTTAAGTTGACAGGCAATGCGGATATTGATATGTAAGGCTCTGCAAAAATAATGTTTAAAGGACGGTATCAATGGATATTAAGGTTCTATTTTTCGATTTTGACGGCACGGCTCTTCAGCGGGATCAGATATTTATATCACCCCGCAATATGCATGCGCTGCGTCAGGCCATGAAGCGGGGGGTTATCTGCATCCCCTGCACAGGCCGCAGCGCCGACATGTTCCCGCCTCAGATTGAGGCGGAGGAAGGCTTTCGCTACTGGGTTTCCGCCAGCGGCTGCCGCATCATCGATCGGAAAACGGGTGAAGTAATTTTTGACGGCGACTGCTTTACACCGGAGCAAAGCGCCGAAATTTGCAAAATCTACGAGGGACAGCAGATTTACAGCGAGATTGCGGCTCAGGGCAAGCTCTACTTCGAACAAGAAGTCAACGATGCCCTTTGGAAGTATCCCGTGCCCCCCCACCATGTGTGGTACGTGGAGACAGGCCGCCAGATCGCTGTGGAGGGCAAGCTTTCCGACTTTTTCCTCGAAAACCGTATCAGCGTAGAAAAGTTCAACCTCTACGGTGTGCCGGAAGAAAAGCAGGCTCCCTTCATGAAAAAGCTGGAAAGCATGGACTATGTCAACTTTCTGGATGGAACCCCCAAAAACATGCAGTTCACCTCCTCCAACTTGGATAAGGTAGCGGCCATCGAGGTGTTGCTCAAGCGTCTGGGCGTGACCTACGATCAGGTGATGAGCATCGGAGACTCCTTGGGAATGGATGGCTGCATCATCCGCCGCTCCAAGGTGGGAGTCGCCATGGGCAACGCTCCTCAGGAGCTGAAGGATATTTCCACCGATGTCACTGCCTCTCATGATGAGAACGGCATGGCTCTGGCGATTGAAAAATACCTGCTGAAGTAGGCGCTGCTACTTTGTGGCGGCAAGCAAACACATAGACGCACAGACGATGAAAGCGTCGGCCGGACTGCTTTGCGGTCCAGTATAGAAAGGAGCTCTTTACCATGGTGGAAGGAACTGTAATGGATCTTTATTACAAATCGGTCATCTCTATTCTGGAGGAGATTCGGGGGACGGAGCGGGAACATATTCTCCAAGCTGCCCACATTGTGGCGGAGCAGGTCAAGAAGGACAGAATCGTGTACGTGTTCGGTCCCGGCGGCCACTCCAATCTGGCGGCCATGGAGGTATTCTTCCGGGCGGGGGGCCTGATGCATGTCAGCGCCATCCTCAATCAGGACACCATGCTCAGCACCGGCTGCCTCAAATCCATGGCGGTGGAGCGTTTGCCCGGCTACGGCAAAATTGTGGTGGAAGATTACGGCATCGGCGAGGGAGACCTGCTGATTGTCTGCAACGCCTACGGAATCAACTCCGCTACCATCGACGCGGCCCTTACCGCCAAGGAGCGGGGAGCCACCGTCATTGGGGTGAGCTCTCACGCCCATGCCGACCACTGCCCCAAGGATCACCCTGCCCGCCATCCCTCCAAGCACAACCTCCACGACATTGTGGACTGCACGGTAGACTGCAAGGTCCAGCTGGGAGACGCTGTTCTGGAGCTGGAAGGATTCCCCCAGAAAATCGGCGCTCTGAGCACCTTTGCTAACGCCTATGTCATGAACAGTATCGTCATCGAAGCCATTAACATTCTGGTCAATCAGGGCGTGAATCCCCCTGTGTGGCGCAGCGGCAACTGCCCCGGCGGCGACGAGTGGAACAACCAGTTTCTGGACCGCTTCCGCGACCGGATTCGCTGCCTGTAGGCAATAGGAGTAGACAGCTATGATTGTACCTAAAATAGATCTCCATGCCCACAATGTAGAAAGCAGAATGTACCCCTGTATGGGCAACGGCAAGCTCCATCCCCCCACTATAGAGGAAATCCGCGCCATGTACGACGCGGTGGGGGTGGAAAGGGGAGTCCAGCTCCCCCTTGTTTCCCCGGAGCATCACTGCGATGTCTTGGGCAACAAGGATGCCAAGCTGCTGGTGGAGAAGTATCCGGAAACCATGGGCTGGTGGTTCTGCAACATCGACCCCCGGTGGCTGACCCACACCCCCGACGCGGACCTGTCCGTTCCCATGAACTATTACAAATCCCTGGGCGCCAAGGGGATCGGAGAGCTGACCGCCAACCTTTACATCGACGACCCCATGATGCAGAACCTGTTCTATCACGCGGAACAGTGCCAGCTTCCCATTTTGTTTCACATCGGCAAGGTGGGAGGGGACGACTACGGCATAGTAGACGATTTGGGCCTGCCCCGGCTGGAACAGTCCCTGAAAAAGTTCCCTAACCTTCGCTTCATCGGGCACTCTCACAAGTGGTGGTCGGAAATCAGCGGAGACTGCACCGAGGAAAACCGCGCCGGAAACCCCAAGGGGCCGGTGGTCCCCGGCGGCCGTGTGGTGGAGCTGATGCGGGGCTACCCCAACATGTACGGTGACCTGTCGGCAGGCTCCGGGGAAAACGCCGTCATGCGGGACCCGGAGTTCGGCTACCGCTTTTTGGAGGAGTTTCAGGATAAGCTTTACTTTGGTCTGGACTATTGCGCCAACACGAACTACCGGAATCTGTCCCACTTTTTAGACGAGGCGGTGGAATCGGGGAAGATTTCCCAAACGGCATACAACAAAATCTGCCGCGAAAACGCATTGCAGCTGCTGGAGGATTAGATGCCGATCAATTGCATCGGAATGCGATAGCGGAGATGCCAAACGCCCGGATTGCAGCGACTTCTGTCTCATCACACGGGAGCTTATGGAGCGAAAATGCAAGCGCAGTCACCATCGGTTCACCGGGAGGTGTTCCCGGTAGGGCTGCGCTTGCGGCTGTTTCTGCCAAAACATATGGCCGGGAAGGGCGATTCCATAGCCGGAAGGCTGCCTTCCTGAAACCGGTTTCTAACCAAAACAGCTTTTGTTCCAAGGGCCAGCTCCCACCGCAGCGGCGGGAGTTGGCAAAGATATCCCCGCACATTGATGGCTCAAGGGAGGATGCTATATGCCAAAAAAGCTTATTGTCAACGGAAGAATTATTCTTCCCCAGCGCATTATCCACGGCGGCATTTTGGTGGAAGGGGATAGGGTCGCCGCCGTATATCCCGGAATCCCCCCGGACATTGAGGGGGCGGAAATCGTCGATGCCGAGGGCAAGTATGTGTCACCGGGGTTTATCGAGCTCCACGCCCACGGAGCCGGGGGCTCGGATTTTATGGACGGCACCCCCGAAGCCTTTGTAAACGCCTGCAGAACTCACCTGATTCACGGCACCACCACCCTTTACCCTACCACTTTATCGGCAGGATTTGGGGAAATGTACCGGGTCATCGATAGCTTGCGAGCGGCGCGGCAGCTCCTTGACTGCGGGCCCTACCTGCCGGGTCTGCATCTGGAGGGGCCTTACTTCAGCATGGAGCAGCGGGGAGCACAGGACCCCAGATACATCAAAAATCCCGATCCACAGGAGTATCGGGAGCTCACCGCCTATGCCGAGGGGGACATCAAGCGCTGGAGTGTAGCGCCGGAGCTGGAGGGTGCCATGGAAATGGGGGATTACCTCGGCGCCCACGGTATTTTGCCCAGCATCGGCCACAGCGATGGGGAGTATGCTCAAATCAAGGAGGCAATGGCCCATCACTACACCCATGTCACCCACCTGTACTCGGGGATGTCCACCATTGTCCGCCGGGGAGGCTTCCGCTTTTTGGGAGTGATCGAAAGCGCCTACGCCTTGGAGGATTTGACGGTGGAGGTAATTGGGGATGGCTGCCACATTCCCCCGGAGCTGCTGCGGATGGTGTACCGGCTCAAGGGCCCGGATAAAACCTGTCTGATTACCGATTCCCTGCGCTGTACCGGGCAAGACGTAACCGAATCTATCACCGGCAGCCGGGAAAACGGCCAGCGGGTCATCATCGAGGACGGCGTTGCCAAAATCCCCGACCGCACTGCCTTTGCGGG
>CALCSA010000003.1 GCA_937894185.1 uncultured Clostridia bacterium
TTCCCACCCTAACCCACGAGCAGAATGCCTTTCCCGGCGTCACCACCAAGCTCCTCACCCGCTATGTGGACAAGGTGCTGCTAGCTGTTCCCGAGGCCATTGACTACATCCCCCCAAAAGCTCACGACCGCTGTATCACCACCGGGAATCCGGTGCGGCAGGAGATTCTTTTAGCCGACCGCCAGTCCGCCCGCCAGAAAATGGGGGTGGGGGACCGAACCTGTCTGCTCAGCTTTGGCGGCAGTCTGGGAGCCCAGCAGATCAACGAGTCTATCGCCAAAGTGGTAGCATGGCACGCAGGAAAGGGAAAAGTCCACCACATTCACGCCACCGGACAGTATGGGACAGAGCTCTTTCCCCAGCTGCTGCGGGAGCGGGGCATTCGGCCCGACGGGGACCCTCATCTGGATATCCGCGCCTACATCGACGACATGCCCGACTGCCTGGCGGCGGCGGACCTTGTAATCTGCCGTTCGGGAGCCATCTCACTTTCCGAGTTGCAGGCGGCGGGAAAAGCCTCCATTTTAATTCCCTCCCCCAACGTGGCGGAAAACCATCAGTACCACAACGCCATGGTAATGGTATCCAAAAACGCGGCCCTGCTCATCGAGGAGCGGGAGTTGACGGGAACAAGCCTGATTCAAGCCATTGAGGAGCTGATGGCCGATCCGCAGGAGCTAAGAAACATTGGTAAAAACGCAGCCTCACTGGCGATTATTGACTCTGCGGAGCGTATTTGCAATCAAATAGAAGAACTGTTGTCGTAAATTTTAAAAAAAGTGCATTTTTTAGACTTTTTCAGCCGTCAACCGGGGCTTTATCACCACTTCCCACCCTTTTGCATAGTATAGCTTGCAGGGATGAGGAGCCTTTCGGGAAACCGTCCGGTCGGCTTGTATTATTTTCCGCCCTGCAATGTTAAGAAAGGGTGGAAAAAATGTCTAAATACGTCATTGAAGGTGGCAATAAGCTGACAGGTGAAGTGGTGATCCACGGCGCCAAAAATTCGGTGCTTCCTATTTTGGCCGCAACACTTTTGACAGATTCCAGCACGATACATAACTGTCCAAGCCTAAGCGATGTAGACGCCGCCTTTAATATCCTGTCCAATCTGGGATGCCGGATCATGCGGGAGGACGACAGTGTCACCGTAGAAACCCAAGAATTGAGCAACTGCACCATCCCCGAGCATCTGATGCGGGAGATGCGCTCTTCCATCGTCTTTTTAGGGGCGGTGGTGGCCCGCTGCGGCGAAGCCAAAATCTCCATGCCCGGCGGCTGCGAACTGGGCCCCCGGCCCATTGACCTGCACCTTTCCGCTTTGGAAAAGCTGGGGGTCACCATTGAAGAAGAGCACGGCTACCTCAACTGCACCGTAGCGGATAAGCTGCGGGGCGCCACCATATCCCTGCCCTTTCCCAGTGTGGGCGCTACCGAAAATATCATGCTGGCCGCCTGCACCGCCGAAGGGGAAACTGTCATCCACAACCCTGCCCGAGAGCCCGAAATCATAGATTTGGCCAACTTTTTGCAGCGGGCGGGAGCCCGCATCCATATCGGCGAAAACGGAACCATCTACATTCAAGGTGTTAAGAAGCTGTACCCCACCGAGCATACCGTCATCCCCGACCGCATTGCGGCAGCCACTTATTTGTGCTGCGCCGCTATTACCGGGGGCGAGGTACTGCTGAAAAAGGTGATTCCCCAGCATTTGACTTCTGTGTTCCCCATCTTGGAGGAGGCGGGCTGCCGCATTCGCCACACCGGCGGAGGAATCTACCTCCACGGCCCCGAGCGCCCCCGTCCCCTGCGCACGGTGCGCACCATGCCCTACCCCGGATTTCCCACCGATGCCCAGTCCCCCATGATGGCCCTGAGCTGTATTGCTTCCGGCACCTCGGTGTTTGTGGAGAACATCTTCGAAAGCCGCTACAAACATGCCTACGAACTGACCCGTATGGGTGCCAGAATCCATCTGGAGGGCCGTGTTGCTGTGGTGGAAGGCGTTTCCAGACTCCACGGGGCCCGGGTGGTCTGTACCGACCTGCGGGGGGGAGCCGCCCTGTGCTGTGCCGCTCTGGCAGCTAAAGGGCGCAGCGAAGTCACACAAATAAACCATATTGAGCGGGGTTATCAAGATTTTGACAAAAATCTTCGGAGCCTTGGCGCTATAATGGAAAAAGTTCGCGATTAACGGCTCCTTGTCCCCACAGGACAACGCCGCAACCGGGAACACTTTTGGAGGAAACAACGTGGCGAGGAAGAGGAAAAAAACGCCGGGTTCCCGGGCCGACACCCGGGACAGATCCCCGGCCCGTCAGCAGGTCCGGCGCAGAAAACGGCGCACCGGCAAGCGGACCCTGCACTATCTGCTCCTGCTGCTCCTTGTCACAGGAGCCGGAGCAGTCCTCTCCCTCACCGTCTTTTTTAAGATTGAGGATATTCAGGTGATCGGGGTGGACCGATATGAACCCGATACCATCATCGCAGTGTCCGGCATCCAAAAAGAGGACAACCTGCTGCGAATTCCCACCGCAGAGGTGGAAGAAAAGATTCTGGATGCCTTTCCCTATATCGAAAGCGTCAAGGTGGCCCGGCGATTCCCTCCCCGTGTGGAGCTGCAAGTCACCCAGTGCGTTCCCGAAGCGGCGGTTCTGGACGGCGGCAGGCTGGGGCTGATCACCCGGGAAGGCAAGCTGCTGGAAGCAGGCGACCTCTACATCCCCCCTGAGGTTCCGGTGATCAAAGGCTTGGAGCTGGAAGGGTTTGTCCCCGGTGACCTGCTGGGTGGAGAGGAGCACCCCGAAAATCAGGAGCGGCTCTGGATGCTGGATTATCTCTTTGACGCTGCCGAGCAGATCGGCTTTGGTCCCATCACCAATGTGGATGTCAGCGACCGCCTCAACATGAAGATGGTCTACGAGGCCCGTCTGGTGCTGGAGCTGGGCAGCGAGGCGGATATGGAGTACAAGCTCACCTTTTTGCAGGAAGTCATCCATGATTTGGGTCCGGAGGATCAGGCCCGACTGGATGCCACCAATGTCCGGGATAAGCGGATTCTGGTAAAATGGGGGAAAGTGGAGGAGGGCGTCTTCACCCCCCTGCAGGGCGGTGACAGAGAGGTCACCACAGAAGATCAGGAAACTATTTTGGCAGAAGGTTCCTCTTCTCCCAAAAGTAACCCTTAAAATATGAACTGCCCGTAAATAAGCGAAAAAATCCAAGGGCATATATTGTGTTTTCGTGTAAGATTTGTTAAAGTATTAAAGAGTATCTTTTTGATCTGGCATATTGTATAACGTTAAAGGAAACTGAAAATATATGGGAGGCGCCAAAATGCAGATGAATTTTGGTATGGATAACGATTCGGAGAAGGTAGTCTCCATAAAGGTAGTGGGTGTGGGCGGCGGCGGCGGAAACGCCGTCAACCGGATGATCGATTCCTCTATGGACAGCGTGGAGTTTATTTCGGTCAACACCGACAGTCAGGCCCTGAATATCTCCAAAGCTACCTACAAGCTGCATATTGGCGGCAAAATGACCAAGGGGAAAGGAGCCGGCGGCTTTCCCGAAAAGGGGCAGAAGGCGGCCGAGGAAAACCGCGAGGAAATCGCTGCGTCCATTAAAGATGCCGATATGGTGTTTATCACGGCGGGAATGGGCGGCGGCACCGGAACAGGCGCTGCTCCCATTGTGGCGGAAATCGCTCACGAAATGGGCATTCTCACCGTAGGGATTGTCACCAAGCCCTTTGCCTTTGAAGGCAAGCGCAGAATGGAACAGGCCGAGGGAGGCGTTGCCGCTCTTAAAGAGAGCGTAGACGCTTTGCTGGTGATTCCCAACGAGCGCCTCAAGCTGATTTCCGACCAGAAGATCACCTTGAAGAACGCTTTTTCCGCCGCCGACGATGTGCTGCGCCAAGGGGTGCAGAGCATCTCCGACCTGATCAACGTTCCCGGTGTGGTCAATCTGGACTTTGCCGACGTCACCGCTATTATGAAAAATGCCGGGTACGCTCACATGGGCGTGGGCCGGGCCGCCGGAAAGGATAAGGCTCAGGTGGCCGCCAGTCAGGCCATCTCCTCCCCCCTGCTGGAAACCTCCATCAAAGGGGCCAGAGGCGTCATCATCAACATTACCGCCGCGGAGGACGTGGATCTGGACGATGTGGATTTTGCCGCGTCCATGGTCCACTCTCAAACTCACCCCGACGTCAACCTGATTTGGGGCGCCGCTCTGGACCCCGCGTTGCAGGATGAGATGATTGTGACCGTCATCGCCACCGGATTTGATGCCGCCAGCGGCACTGCTCCCAGCTTTACCGCCGCCGAATCCGCCGCTGTGGCCACCCCTGCGGCAAAGCCGGAGGAACAAGCCTTTGCCGAGGACGAGGACGATCAGGGCTTCTACGATATTATGGAGCTGTTCAACAAGAAAAACCGCTAAAGGTACATAGTCTTTTTTGCGCCGGACAAGGTATGCCCGGCGCTTTTTCTTTTTATCAAGCCGTTTTTCCATAAAATATATTTCTTTTTGGAAAATATTAAAGTTTTCGGAAATACCACCGATATATTTTATGTAGGCGTAGAAGGGCATTTACGCCGGAGGGCGCACACAGTATGATTACGCGGCATACCCGGCGCCAATCCCAATTGCCATTGCGCAACACCGACAAAGGATTTGAAGGCGGCGCGCAAGTCCATCCCCCGTTTTACCCGAGCGGGGGAACTGCAAACAAAATAACAAGGAGGAACGATTCATGATTATCCAACACAACATTTCCGCAATGAACTCCCACCGTCAGCTGGGCCTCAACAATGCCGGCACTTCCAAGAACCTGGAAAAACTGTCTTCCGGCTACAAGATCAACCGCGCCGGTGACGACGCTGCCGGTCTGGCGATTTCCGAAAAAATGCGCGGCCAGATCCGTGGTCTTGCCATGGCCGAGCAGAACGCCAACAACGGCATCTCCCTGATTCAGACCGCTGAGGGCGGCCTCAACGAGACCCACGCCATTCTGCAAAGAATGCGGGAGCTGGCTGTTCAGTCCTCCAACGGCACCTACAAGGACGAAGTAGACCGTGAGAATCTGGACAAAGAAGTACAGGCTCTGAAGAGCGAGATCACCCGTATCTCCGAATCCACCCACTACAACAACATCAAGCTTCTGGACGGTTCTTTGAGCGGCGGCGGTTCTGCAGGCACTACCCTGACCGGCGGCGTAATCGCCAACTATAAGTCTGCAACAGTTACAAACAGTGCTGCTGCTGCGCTGACAGATAGTGAACTCATTGAGGAAACCATTACAATTGATGGTGCTACCGTTAAGATTGACTGGGGCTCCCTGAGTGTAGACGATAAAGCTGCACTGACTAAGGATTGGAGCACTGGTACTGATACCACTGCCGCCGATGCGAAAAAAGCTGCTGGGATTTTGGAAAGAACTATTAATTCAGCTCTGGACAAAAGTGGCTTGAATGCCAACCACGTCAGGGGAATGGCTTCCGGGACAAACGGGTTTACCATGACCAGCGCATCCGACGGTAAGTCAGAATTCGTCTTTGGTACCGACAGTGCTGCGCTGAGTACGCTGTTTACTCAGGCTGCGGATGACGTGGTATCCGCTACCGTTTCCCTGCCTGGTGCTGCCGATATGGAAGGCGACTTTGTCATGACCATCGATGGTAAAGACTACGCCATTACCACCGCTACCATCGCTAGCGATGGCTCCGATATCCACACTGTTTTGAAGGCTTCCATTGATGCGGTCATTACTGCTTACAATGCCGCTGTTCCAGCCGATCAGGTTCTTGATGAAGCCGACTTTTCCGTCAAGCTGAATTCCGAAGGCCGTCTGGAAATTTCCAATAGTTCCAGCGTAGCTATCGGCTTCAAAGACTTGGAAGGTGAAAGCGTAGCCAAGACTCTGGGCATTTCCTCTCAGGGCAAGGTGCAGGGCGGCGGCCTCATCTTCCAGATCGGCGCCAATGGCGGCGAGGACCAGAGAGTTTCCCTGTCTGTGGGCGACATGAGCGCACAGGGCATCGGCGTGGCCGGCGTTTCCATCTCCACCCGCGAGGAAGCCAATGCTTCTATTGAAGTCATCGATAACGCTATCAATCAGGTTTCCGGCACTCGTGCCGACTTGGGCGCTCTGCAAAACCGCTTGGAGCACACCCTGAACAACCTGGGCGTGACCAAGGAGAACCTGACCGCTGCCGAGTCCTCCATCCGTGACGTTGACATGGCCAAAGAGATGATGGAGTTCACCAAGAACAACATCCTCGTGCAGGCTTCTCAGGCCATGCTGGCTCAGGCCAATCAGCTGCCTCAGGGCGTTCTGTCCCTGCTCCGGTAAGCTAGGTCTTAGCGACCTGCTTTCCACGCTGCGAAAGCCGCTCACAAGACGGCTTTTGCGCAAACTTAGCCCGTCCGGTTTCTGCCTGAACTTGGGCAGAGCAGGAACAGTCCGCGTAATATAGAAATGCAAGGCGGCGGGTAACCCCTTGTGTTTCAACTGGATAAGCGCTGCCGCAAAACGGTGGCGCTTATCTTAATTTAAGGCTTGTCCCAAAGCGGGGTGTTTGTATGGTCTACGATTTAAACGAAACGCTCAGCCAGATACGATCCCAACGCCGGGCAGAGGTGCAGGAACAGATGCGCCTGCTGGATGAGCAAATCCTTGCCCTGACTCATCAAACGGACAGGGTGGGGGCCACCCGGGAGATTCTGGGGCAGATGGACGCTACCCTGCTGCGAATGGCCATGCTGGCCCGGGAAGCCGCCGCCCGGCAGCCTGTCCGCCCCGGCCTGCTGCAAGAGTTTGAAGACTGCCGGCAACGGGTGGCGGCTCTTGCGGAGCAGGCAAAGCATCTGGGTCTTGATTTAAGCCAAAATCCTGCCGGAACCATTCAGGCGATGATGGAGTCTCTGGAACCCTAACGGCAGCGGTGCTCCCTTTGCCTGCCCGGTTCATCCAATCCCCCTGCTCTCTGCTTTCGCAAAGAACAGGGGGATTTTGGGGTTACAGCAGCTTGATAATTTCGTGCATGCTGTTAAGAACCAGCCACATCTGGGGAAAATAGCGCATCAGCTGCCAGATTCCTATGCCGTACAGGCCGAATTCGTTGACCAGCCGGGCCTTGGCCTGAACGCTCCGGGCATCCTCGAACCAAACCTCGTGCTCCTGACCATTGTCCAAGTTAAAATAACGGAAAAAGGGCGCTTGGGATCCCTCGTCGTATTGGATGGGAACACCGGCACGCTGGGCAATTTCCACCGCCTCTACATTGCCAATGGTGGTGGCCACGGTTTCGCCCTGCACAAAAGGCAGGGGCCAGTCGTATCCATAGTTGGGCATCCCCAGCAGCAGCTTTTGGGGGGGAATCTGAGTGACCCCATACTCCACCACCCGGCGGACACTGTTGATAGGGGCCACAGCCATGGGGGGACCGTAGGTATAGTACTAAACATGATAAAGGTAATAATGGGACACGATAAAGTGGCTCAACAATAACAAAAAAGCCCCCGGCCTGCCATCCAATTAAGATGGTAAGTCGGGGGCTATCTATTTTTATATCGGCCAATTGGCAGCCAGTGCTGCAATCTCCTTGCGTATTTGGGCGGCTTCGTCCGCTTTGGCATCGCGGGACTTCGCCAGCTCATCACACTCCACCTGCAGCCGCTTGTGATCGTCCAGCAGGGAGTCATACAGCTTTGCCAGTGCGTCAAACTCGGCATCAGGCACGGTGTCCCCAGCGCCGCCAGAATCAATCATTAATGCTGGCAGCGTCCAGTCCCCGGCGATTGTATAGTTCGGGGTGCCGTAGTTGCTGATACTTTGGCCTGTGCCCCGGTGGAACAGGTGGGACGGATTGACGGTGGAATCCACACCCTTTTTAATCAGGTTACTGCCTGCCACTTGGGGGCTGTAGTTGGGCCATGCGGTGTCGGTGTCAAATTCAATGTGCAGGTGGCTGCTCCACTTCCCCCGCCCCGTAGCGCCCTCCACGCCGATCTTATCCTCGGCTTTGAGCTTCTGCCCCACCTTGACAGTGATAGACGCAAGGTGCATGTACCGGGCGATCAGGCTTTGGGTTTTGCCGGTCTTGTGGTTGACCACATCCGGATAGAGGACGCACACCGTGTTACCCACGTTGTTATCATATCCGGCAGTCAATACAGTGCCGTTGCCAGAGGCGATAATGTCCAGGCTGTCCACGCCTACATAATCGCAGCCGTAATGGTCATAACCCCAATAAGAGCGGTAAGCCGGGCGCTTATACCCGGCCACCACCTTGCAGGACTTGTAGGGTAATATTAGTTTTTGGGTGGCCATACGCTTTTTCCCTCCTGCTTGACAGTCTGGTTGGCTCCGGTGGCAGCCCAGCCGCTGACAACGCCCATGGCGGCGGCTACCAGCCAGTTTTCGGCGGGGATGTATCCGGGCAGGGTAAGATAGCAGACGATGCCCAAG
>CALCSA010000004.1 GCA_937894185.1 uncultured Clostridia bacterium
AGAGCCGAGCACTCCCAGCTTCAAAAAATCAACAACACCAACATTACCACCAACCGCATCCCCATTATTGTAGATGACGAAGCCGCCGGAGCCGTCGCCACCTTTCAGGAGGTGACGGAGGTGCAGAATCTGGAACGGAAAATCCGCCGCAAGCTCAGCGAAAAGGGCTTTGTGGCCAAGTACACCTTTGGCGATATTCTGTACCAGAGCAAGGCCATGGGATCCTGTATCGATATGGCCCGGAAGTACGCCGCCTTTGATACGCCCATTCACATCTGCGGCAGCAGCGGCGTGGGCAAAGAGCTGTTTTGCCAGAGCATCCACAACGCTTCCCCCCGGGCCAACGGGCCCTTTGTGGCCATCAACTGCGCCGCCATCTCCCCCTCCCTTATTGAGAGCGAGCTGTTCGGATACGTGGAGGGCTCCTTCACCGGAGCCGGAAAGAAAGGCCGAGCCGGCATCTTTGAGCTGGCCCACGAGGGAACCCTTTTGCTGGACGAAATCAGCGAGCTTCCCATCGACCTGCAAAGCCGGCTGCTCCGGGTACTGCAGGAAAAACAGGTGATGCGCATCGGCGACAGCAAGATGATCCCGGTGGATGTCCGCATCATCACCGCCTCCAACCGGTATTTGGGCAGAATGATTCAGGAGGGAACCTTCCGCAAAGATTTATACTTCCGCATTAACATCCTCACTCTGCGCATCCCTGAGCTGAGCCGGCGCAAGGAGGACATCCTCCCGCTGGCGGAGCTATTCATCCGGCGGTACGCCAGAAAATACCGCAAGCCGGTGCTGACCCTCACCCCCGATGTCAAAATGCTGCTCTTAAATCACGATTACCAGGGAAATGTCCGGGAGCTGGAGGGCATGATGGAAAAAAGCGTCATCCTTTCCTCCTTCGACAATTTGGATCAGTCCTGGCTGCGGGCTCCCCAGCCTTCCCCCAAAGGAGCGCCCGCCAAGGCGGAGAAAGCCGAACCACTCACCATCGCCCCCCTCAAAGATATGGAATCGGAGATGATTCAAAAGGTTCTGCGGCAAACCGGGGGAAACATGCAGGAATCCGCCCGGATTTTGGGGATCAGCCGCACCACCTTGTGGCGAAAGCTACAAAACCAATAGAAACCGCAAGCCTCTTGTATTAAAATGAAACAAGTGGTGTTTCGAACTTGAACGTTTTTCGTTCTTTTTTGAAACACCACTTGTTTCATTTTGCACCGTAAATTTTACTTGGGTAATTCCTTCCCTGGTTCTTCCTGTTTATGGGATGAAAGTCTAACAGTTTTAAGGCGAATAATGTCCTATCTCGTTGTTAAAGAATAGACAGAACTGCTTTTTCACAAAGTTATGGGAAAAAGATCAAGAGCAAAGATAATCTGGCACAAAGCTTGCTGGTATAAATAGGGCGGGGTTCCAAAACAAAGATTCATAGGAGGGTATCAAATGAAAATTCTAGAAAAGGTCAAAAAGGTCCCCGGAGGTTTGATGATCATTCCCCTGCTGCTGGGTGTGTTGGTCAACACCTTTGTGCCCCAGTTCTTTGAGATCGGCAGCTTTTCCGCCCACTTGTGGAAGACCGGCGCCATGCCCATTCTTGCGGTATTTCTGTTTTGTAACGGCGCCCAGATCAACGTAAAGCAGGCCGGGCAGCCGCTGCTGAAAGGCGTGGTGCTTACAGCGGTGAAGTTTTTCATCGGTGCGCTTTTGGGCATTCTGGTCAACAAAATTGCGGGACCCCAAGGCATTTTGGGCCTTACTCCACTGGCAATCATTGCGGCGATTACCAATTCCAACGGCGGACTGTACTGCGCTTTGGCCGGTGAGTTTGGAGACTCCACCGACGTAGGCGCCGTGTCCATCCTTTCCATCAACGACGGCCCCTTCTTTACCATGGTGGCTCTGGGTATGTCCGGCATCGCTCAGATTCCCTTTATGATGCTGGTCGGCGCTATTCTGCCCATCATCGTCGGCTGTGTTCTGGGCAATCTGGACGAAGACCTTCGCGAATGGCTGGCCCCCGGCGCCGTCATTCTCATCCCCTTCTTCGCCTTCCCCTTGGGTTCTGCCCTGAGCCTGATGCAGCTGATCGAAGCCGGTATCCCCGGAATCATCCTGGGCGTGCTTTCCTGCATCCTCACCGGGCTGGGCGGCTATCTGATTATGAAGTTGATCCGTGCGGATCATCCTGAAGTGGGCGCAGCCATCGGCACCACCGCCGGAAACGCCGTGGGCACTCCCGCCGCCATTGCGGCAGCCGATGCCAGTATGAAGGCGGTAGAAGCTTCCGCCACTGCTCAGATTGCGGCAGCCATCATTGTCACCGCCATCCTCTGCCCCATTGTGGTGAGCTATCTTGCCAAGCTGGAACATAAAAAGCGCACTGTCAGGGCATAGCCATGAAGCAAAGCAGTCGTTATTTAGTCATCGCTGACGACTTTACCGGCGCGAATGACACCGGCGTGCAAATCTGCCGCCGGGGTCTGCCGGTCAGCGTGGTGTTTTCTTCCAGCGGGGTGGAACAGGACCACGGCTCCTACGTTATCGATACAGAAAGCCGGGCTTTGAGCCAAACAAAAGCCAGAGAGATACTGACCCACCAGCTCCAGTCTGTGGAGTTTGGCTCCTTTCACCATGTGATCAAGAAGGTAGATTCTACCCTGCGGGGCAATATCGGGGTGGAGATTGCCGCCACTCAGGCGGTAATGCAGGCCGATTTGGTGCTGTTTGCACCGGCCCTGCCCAGTCTTGGAAGAACCACAGAGCACGCGATCCATCAGCTTAACGGAGTTCCCATCACTCAAACCGAGATGGCCCGGGATCCCAAAACTCCCGTGACAGAGGATAATATTCAGATCATCCTGCAGCAGGCTTTTTCCCAACCGGTCAAACATATCGGGCTGGAGGAGATCGAAGGAAATGCTATTGATTTTTCCGGCGCTGCGGTTTTTTCCGCCGACGCCGCCAGCAACCGCCATTTGGAGGTTCTGGTCCGGGCGGCGCTGCAAACCGGCAAACGGATTCTGTGGTGCGGCACCGCCGCCATCGCCGATGTCCTGCTGGGGCTGGAGCGCAGCATCCCCCCCGCTTTGGCGGTGATTGCCAGCCTGAGTCAGGTGAGCAACCAGCAGCTCCTTTGGGCGCAAAAGCAGGGAGCTTATCTGGTGAGCGTTCCCATTGACCGGCTGATTCTGGGGCGGACGCTTCCGGAGGACATTGCAATGCAGGCGGTACAGGCTCTGCAACAAGGTAAGGATGTTCTTCTTGCCTCCGCGGCTTCCGCCGACCGGGAGCAGGGTCTTGCCAAGGCGGATGAAGCCGCCAAAGAAGCCGGTATGCCTTTGGAACAGGTGAGCTTCTACACCCAGGACATCATTGGGAAGATCGCCCGCCTTGTGCTGGAGCAGTTCCGGCCCAGCGGAGTCTTCCTCACCGGGGGAGATACGGCCATTTCCTTCATGCGCTCTTTAGGCGCGTCCGGCTCCAGAATCGAGACGGAAATTTTAGTGGGCATCCCCATGATGCGCCTGCGGGGCGGAGCGTGGGATGGCCTTAAGATGGTGACAAAGGCCGGCGCCTTTGGCCGGGAGGACGCCATTGATTATGCTTTGCGCAAATTAAAGGAAGTAGAGTTGGATCATGAATAGTCGTTTTGCCATCACCATGGGGGACCCCTGCGGCATCGGCCCGGAGATCATCATTAAGGCCCTGATGGAGCGCCCCCAATATATTGGCCGCTGCATTGTCTTTGGCAGCGCTTCCATGGCGGAGCACTACGCCAAGCTGCTGGGCTGCGCCACCCCTGTCCGGAAGATTCAAAGCCCCGCACAGGCCGCATCCGGGGCCATCTGCGTTGTGGACCCCCACCCCGTTGCGGTGGAGGAAATCCCCATCGGTCAGGTGAGTGCTGTGGGCGGAGAATGCGCCTTCCGCTATGTGCGGGCAGCCATCGACTGTGCTCTGGCGGGAGAGGTTACCTCGGTGGTGACGGCCCCCCTCAACAAAGAGGCGCTGCATCTGGCGGGACATCCGTACGCCGGACACACCGAGATCTTTGGGGAGTTTACCCACGGCGATTCTTACGCCATGCTGCTGTGGAGCAAACAGCTCAAGGCCATCCACACCTCCACTCACATCTCGTTGCGGGATGCCTGCGACTCCCTGACCAAGGAGAGAGTCATGGACGTCATCCATCTGGCGGACCGGACTCTCAAAAAGACAGGGTACGACGCCCCCCGCATTGCCGTGGCGGGACTCAACCCCCACGCGGGAGAAAGCGGCCTGTTTGGCGACGAGGAGATCAAAGAGATCACCCCCGCGGTGGAGGCGTGCAAACAGCAGGGCATCTGCGTCAGCGGCCCCATCGCCCCCGATACGGTGTTTCTCCGGGCCTACAAGGGAGAGTTTGATGTGGTGGTGGCGCAGTATCACGATCAGGGGCATATTCCCCTCAAGCTGCTGGCCTTTGACGAGGGGGTCAACATCACGGTGGGCCTTGATGTGGTGCGGACTTCCGTCGACCACGGCACCGCCTTTGACATCGCCGGAAAGCTGCTGGCAAAGCCGGACAGCCTGCTCTACGCCATTGAAATAGGCGAAAAACTGTAACTTTGTTTCTGATAGGAGGATACCCATGCCAGTCGTAACATTTCCCTACGGTAGAGAGACTATTGCGTACGATTTTCCCAAAGACCGCTTTTTAGGTGAGCTTGTCTCCCATATGCACCACTACAAACCCGCCGCCTCTCAGGAGGAGCTGGTGCGTCAGGCTCTGGAAAACCCGGTGGGAACCCCCAAGCTCAGGGTCATGGCCGAGGGCAAGGATAAAGTGGTGATCATTGCCAGCGACCACACCCGCCCTGTTCCCTCCAAGGTGATCATGCCGCAGATGCTGGCAGAAATTCGCAAGGGCAACCCCAAGGCCGACATCACCATCCTGATTTCCACCGGTTGCCATCGGGACACCACTGTGGATGAGCTGCGGGATAAATTCGGCCCCGAGATTATGGAGTGGGAAAAGATCGTGGTTCACAACTGCGACACCTCCGAGCTGGTCTACTGCGGCAAGCTGCCCTCCGGCGGCGACCTGATCCTCAACAAAATAGCTCTGGATGCCGACCTGCTGGTGGCGGAAGGCTTTATCGAGCCCCACTTCTTTGCAGGATTTTCCGGCGGGCGCAAAAGCGTCCTCCCCGGCATTGCCAGCCGCAAAACCGTTATCTACAACCACAACGCGGAATTCATTGCTCATTCCAAATCCCGCACCGGCATCGTGGAGGGCAACCCCATCCACATCGATATGCTGTATGCCGCCCGTACCGCCCGCCTGGCTTTTATCTGCAACGTGGTCATCAACTCGGACAAAGAGGTGATCTACGCCGTGGCGGGGGACTGTGATCTTGCCCACGTCGAAGGCCGCCAGTTCCTGATGAGCAAATGTCAGGTGGACAGCGTTCCCGCCGATATTGCGGTGACCACCAACGGCGGATACCCTCTGGACCAGAACATCTATCAGGCCGTTAAGGGTATGACCGCTGCCGAATCCACCGTTAAAAAGGGCGGTGTCATCATTATGATGGCAAAATCCAACGACGGCCACGGCGCCCCCGAGTTCCACAAAACCTTTGCGGAAGAAAAGAATCTCGACCGCATGCTGGATACCTTTATGAAAACCCCCAAGGACGAAACCCGCATTGACCAGTGGCAGAGCCAGATCTTTGTCCGGGTGCTGCAGCACGCCAGAGTGGTGTACGTTTCCGATGCGCCGGACGAAATGGTCCGGGACCTGCACATGACCCCCGCCCACTCCTTGGAGGAGGCCATGAAAATCGCCGAGGATATGACCGGCAATCCCAACGCCTCTATTGTAGCCATTCCAGACGGTGTGGCAGTGATGGTCATATAAAGGAGTGTAGTTATGGAAAAGCTCTACCAAGACGCGAACGCTATCATCGCCCGCTCCATTGAGGCCAACCTGCCGGGAGCCGCGGTGAGGAACGCTCTGGCCGGGCATACCTTTTGCGGAAATATTTATCTGGTAGCCATCGGCAAGGCTGCCTGGAACATGGCCAAAGCCGCTCACGACGAGCTGGGCGACCGCATCCGCAAGGGAGTTGTAGTCACCAAGTACGAGCACTCCCAAGGCCCCATCCCCAACATGGAAATCGTCGAGGCGGGGCATCCCCTTTCCGACGAGAATACCCTGCGGGGAGCCAGACTGGCCATCGATCTGGCCAAAGGGTTGGGGGAACAGGATGAACTGCTCTTTCTGATTTCGGGAGGCGGCAGCGCTCTGTTTGAACTGCCCCTGCCCGGCATCTCTCTGGACGACATCATCAATATTAACAGTCAGCTTCTTTGCTGCGGCGCCGGCATTGTGGAGATCAACACGATCCGCAAGCGGTTTTCCAGCGTCAAGGCCGGGCGTTTTGCCCAAATCGCCGCTCCCGCCAAGGTGTTTACGGTGGTTCTTTCCGACGTGTTGGGGGATAGCTTGGACTCCATTGCCTCGGGGCCTGCCGCTCCCGACCTCGCCACCGTGGCCGATGCCAAACGAGTGGTAGAAAAGTACAAACTGAAGGTCAGTGACACCATGGCAAAGCTGCTAGAGGAGGAAACCCCCAAATCCGCCGACAACGTAGAGACAGTGATTACCGGAAGCGTGTCCACTTTGTGCCGCTCGGCAGCGGATATTGCAAGGGATCTGGGCTATACTCCCCACATCCTTTCCAGCACCCTCAACTGCGAGGCCCGGGAAGCCGGACGGATGGCGGCCTCTCTGGCGGCTCAGATCGGCGGCGGAGCGGACAGCTTTTCCCCTCCCTGCGCCATAATTCTGGGGGGGGAAACCGTTGTTCACATCAAGGGGAAAGGCAAGGGCGGACGCAATCAGGAGCTTGCCCTTGCGGCAGCCGAGGACATCGCCGGGAAAGAGGATGTCATTATCTTCTCCTTTGGTTCCGACGGAACCGACGGCCCCACCGATGCTGCCGGCGGCATGGTGGACGGACACACCCTTGCCCAGCTGAAGGAAAAAGGCATCGACCTGCACAAGGTGCTGGACGACAATGACTCCTATCACGCTCTCAAGGCCATCGACCGCCTGATTGTCACCGGTCCCACCGGAACCAACGTCAACGATATCGCTGTTATTTTACATAAGTAGCAGCGCAAAAGGAAAACGCAAGCTGCTCCGGTTAAAGAAGATGCAACCCACATCTTTTTTAACCGGACTTTTTATGCAGCCAAAGGAAGTAGGCTTCTCTCACTGCTATCGATCCCATACAACAGTGCCAACCCATGGTTGAATGGCACTGCTTTTTTGATATTGACAGGGATTTGGGATAAAAGGATTGCATTTTGTCTCATAATTCAGTAAAATAATATTGATATAGTCAATTAACTTTAAACAGTAAGGAATACTCGCTGGCACACCGCAGGCATAGGACTGACTATGAAGTCCGATTCAAGCTGCCTGCAGGACAGCTATGTGGCAAACGCCGTGATTTAAAAATACTTTATTTTTAAGTTAACCGATTACAATACCTGAGGAGGTTGGGTATGGACATCAACAACGCCAGAGAGTTCTCTCTGCCCCGGCAGACCTTTCAACGGTTGCCCGCCTATTACAACTACCTTAGAGTCCTGCGCAGTGAAGGGACGGAAAGTGTTTCTTCCACCTCCATTGCCCGGGACCTGCGGCTGGGGGAGGTTCAGGTTCGCAAGGACCTTTCCTGGATCAGCAAGGCGGGGGGCAGGCCCCGCACCGGCTTTTCGGTGGCGGAGCTCATTGACCGCATTGAATTTCAGCTGGGCTATAACCGGATGGACGAGGCTGTGCTGGTGGGGGCAGGCAATTTGGGACGGGCCCTGCTATCCTATTCGGGGTTTGAAGAAAGCGGCATTAAAATTGTAGCCGCCTTTGACTGCGACGATTATCTTGTAGGGCAAAGCCTGTTTGGCAAGCAGGTGCTGCCGGTGGCAAAGCTTTCCGACCTGTGCCACCGGATGCATATTTTAATCGGCATCATTGCTGTCCCCGCCTCCCAGGCTCAGGAGGTTTGCGATCTGCTGGTTTCGGCGGGGGTTGCCGCCATCTGGAACTTTGCGCCCACCCACCTTTCGGTTCCCGACGAGGTGCTGGTCAAGAACGAAAACCTGGCCGCCGCCCTTGCCATCCTCTCTCAGGATCTGTCGGACCGGCTGGTTAAGGGGGCCTGCTTATGAATTTGCAGCATTTTAAATATGTGTTGGAAGTGGAAAAAACCGGCTCCATTTCTCAGGCGGCGGAAAACCTCTTTATGAATCAGCCCAATCTGAGCAAAGCCATTAAGGATTTGGAGCAATCTCTGGGCATCGCCCTGTTCCACCGCACTTCCCGAGGAGTGACCCTCACGGCGGAAGGCATGGAGTTTTTGGAGTATGCCCGGGGTATTCTATCTCAAATTGAGGAGATGGAGGCTCACTTTTCCGGCCGGGA
>CALCSA010000005.1 GCA_937894185.1 uncultured Clostridia bacterium
GCCAGCACGTGGAGTTGGACAGCCCCCGCCACAACAAGGAGGTACGCTGTCCCCACTGCAATGAGCTTGCAATCGCCAAAGCCGCCGGGCGATGTACTCGCACCTATTGGGACGAGGGTGCCTTTCTCTACGTGCAAAAAACACCAGCCGGCTACGCCATCCGCTTTTTTGAGGTAGGGGCCATTTATTCCGATGTCACCGTATACAAAACAGGCAACAAGCGGCGGTACGATTACACCGTAGATTGTAAGATAAAACTAAGCTATTTTGAGCGGATCCGAGAGCTGCGGGATATTACCGCCGGCCAGTCCATGGTATACGAATGGGAAAATCTGTTCCAACAGGGCCACCGCTGGGGCAAGGGCTTGCCGGGAACACTGACACCTTGGCACCGGCAGTATCCCATTTACATCAATGCCCAAGCGGTGCTGGCCGGTACCCCGGGCGAGTATTTCCCCCTGGGGGAGTACCGCAACACCTTTACGAAGTACGGAGTGTCCAGCATCCTGGCTGCCATTACATACTCCCCGGCGCTGGAATACCTCCACAAGATGGGCCTGCGGCAGCTGGTCAAGGAAACCTTCTCCAATCCCGACCGGATGCAAAATCAAAAATGCCCAGTCAACTATCGGGGCAAAAACATCCGGGAGGTACTGGGGGTTGAAAATCACGATATCCCATTTTTAGTGCGGATGGATGTCACCCATGATCAATTGAAAGTGTTCCAGCTACTGCGCCGCCGGAAGGAATCGAATGCGCAGGAGGTCTTTCAGGAGATCCGCTGCATTGAGCCCGCCATCTGGCGCGATCTGCCGCAGGTGCTAAAGCATGCCACTGCCGCCAAAGCACTGGGGTATCTAAATAAACAGTACAAAACTCATCGAAAGAAAAGCCGATATGACTCCATCCAGTATGTCCTGACCGAGTGGCGGGACTATATCCGGGACTGTGGGGAACTGGACTACGACCTGACCAACGAGTTTGTATTGTTTCCCCGCAATCTGCCAAAAGCCCACGACGAGACCCACCTGCTAGCCGAAAAGAAGCGGAGCAATAAACTGTATCCCAGCATCCCTAAAAATTATAAAAAGCTGTTGACTCGGTACGGATTTGAAAAAGATGGCCTACTGATCCGCCCACCTCAGGACGGCAGAGGGCCACAACCTCCACCACTGTGTATCCGGTTATATCGAGCGGGTAGCCAAGGGGGAGACCACCATCCTGTTTATCCGGCAGGCCAAAAACCCCGAAACATCATTTTACACCCTGGAATACCGAAACGGGAGAGTTGCCCAATGCCGGGGCCTGCGCAATAAGGACATGACACCGAAGGTCAAAGCTTTCGTAGAAGCCTGGAAGCAGGAAGCATTAGGTGAAAAGCCTAAGGTCAATACCATGCAGATTCAAACACCTGTTGCCATAGCGGGATAACAACAAAACGAACAGGAGGATATATCCATGACCGATACCACAGCCATTGCCACCGCTGCAGAGCGGAGCCTGTCCCCGGAATACCATCAGGCCATTGACCTACATAATCAGATCGTAGGCAATGTAGAGGCGGCAGCCTCCGCCATGATCAACCTTTGCCGCAACCTCAAGCAAATGCGGGACACCCGTCTGTATCTGCAACTGGGTTATGAGAGTTTTGAGGATTATACCGAGACAGCCGTGGGTCTCAAGCGCCGGCAGGCCTACAACTATATCTCCGTGCTGGAAAAGCTGCCCTCCCACCTGTTGCAGTCAAATGCACATCTGGGCATCACCAAGCTGGAGCTGCTGTCCCAGGTACCGGCACTGGATCGAGAGGACCTGCTGGAGGATAACGACCTGTCAGGCATGACCACCCGGGAAATCAAAGAGTTGGTGGAGCAGGTGAAAAACCAAGGGGAGCAGCTGTCCTTTTTGCAGGAGGAAAATGATAAGCTGCAGGCTGCCAAGCGAGAGCTGGACGCCATCAGCGATACCGAGGATACCCTGGTGGAAGAAAATAAGCGCATGGAAAGCCAGCTGGAGTCTCTACAGGGTGAGCTGGATCGGCTGAAAAAGCTGGAATCAAAGATGGAGGCCTCAGATGAAGATGGCTGGGTAGACCGTATCTCGGATGAATTGCGGGAAGCCCATCGGCGTATTGCCGAGCTGGAGTCCCGCCCGGTAGATGTGGCGGTACAGGAGCCGGATACGCAGGAGCTGGACCGCATCCGGGAGGAAGCCAAGAAGCAGGCGGAGGCGGAACTAGCCGGAAAAATCAAAGAGGCTGAAAAAGCCGCCTGGGAGAAAGCGGAG
>CALCSA010000006.1 GCA_937894185.1 uncultured Clostridia bacterium
CAAGGCAAAGCTCAGCGCCGAAAAAACAAGGGGGACGGCGCTGACCACCGTCTCTCCAATGGCGCTGAGGTTCTTCATGGAGCCGCTCACCATCATGGCGTAGGCCTCCAGGGGGCTAAATCCCATAAAAAAGATAATAAACCCGGTGAACACCAGGGCAATTATAATGGCAAGTATGGGATAAAACACCTTGAGGGCAAAGGCTCTGACATCGCGTGCTTGCACGTTCCACTCTCCTCCCGGGGGCCTACCGGGACCCCACATGCTCAAACAGGATGAGCTGTCTTTATATCTCTATAAAGCCGGCTCATCCTGTTGAATTGTATCAGCTGACGAACTAGTCGATGGAAATTTCGATCTTGCCGGCGGCCATATCCTGATAGATCTCCTCGACCTGAGCCTTCTGCTCATCGGTCAGGCCGTCTCCCTTGATGGCATCGTTCCAAGGATTGTAGAACACCACGCCCTCGGCAGCGCCCATCTTTACAATGTGGTCGGGCAGCTGGCCGTCCAGATACTGCTGGAAGATGACCTCGTAGCCGATGGAGGCATCCTTAATCACAGAGGTGAGGACTGCACCGGTAGCGGCTTCGGCCAGACCGGCGCTCTCGGACACAGCGTAAACGCCACGGTCCGTACAAGCTTCCAGCACGCCTACGGTTCCGGCGGTGGCGATAGAGGAAAGAGCATCGGCGCCTTGGTCGATCATGGCAAGAGCAACTTCCTTGGCCAGATTGACGTCAAAGTCGGAGCCGGTGAAGGTGGAGAGCACCTGAATGTCGGGGTTGACAAACTTGGCGCCCTGCTCAAAGCCCTTGAGGCCGTTGACTACGGGGACGATCTCGTTGGCGCCTACAAAGCCCACGATGCCGCTCTCGGAAGCCATGGCGGCAATGGCGCCCAGCATAAAGCCCTGCTGCTCGTCGGCCATCTTAATGGAGACGATGTTGTCTTCCATCAGGTTGCCGGCCACCACGATAAACTGGGTGTCGGGGAAGTCCTTGGCCACAGTGGCGACGGCTTCCTCTCCCATGCTGGTGGCGTAGAAGATAACGTCATACCCTTCGGAAGCGTAGGTGCGGAAAGCAGCCTCCAGATCGGACATGGCAACCTTTTCCTTATAGGAGGTCTGAGGCCCCATGGCGGCGATCTTTTCAAGACCCAAGGAGGCGGTGTAGTCCCAGCCCAGATCGCTGATGGCACCCAGCATCACCAGAGCCACCTTCATTTCAGAAGGGTCCTTGGTGGGCTTCAGGCCGGCGCCTTCTGCTTCTGCCGCGGGCTCGCCGTCCTGAGAGGGCTCGGCGACCTCTGCCTGAGAAGCATCGGCATTAGAGGCTTGTTCGCTGCTGCCGCCGCTGGAATTGCCGCAGGCGGCCATGGAAAGAGTCAGCAACAACACCATCATAACTGCAAGAATTTTTTTCATGTTTTAGGTTCCCCTTTACTGCTTGTATTATTTAAGTACTCCCCTTTGCCCGGGGAGTGGTCCTGCCTTTACCGCACGGACCAACTGTCCTATTAAACCACATGACACCGGCAAATGCAACACTTTGCAAACAGGTCCTACCTTTCCGTATTGACAAGGGTGGCCTTCCCTGCTACTGTAAAAGCAGAAGGGAGAGGGTGTTTATGCCGGAACAAACCGGGTATAATTTGCGCCAGTCGGTGCGGCAGCAAATCTGCGCGCTGATTGAGGAGCAGTTACAGACGGGGGACCGACAAATGCCTGCCGAGGTGGTGCTGGCCCAAAAGCTTGGGGTCAGCCGTTCCACCATCCGGGAGGTGCTTTCCGTGCTGGCGGGAGAGGGCTGGATCATTCGCCGCCACGGCTGCGGTACCTATATTAATCCCACTCTGGCTCAACTGAAAACGCCCCTGACTCCCATGCCCTACTTCTGGGACATCATCGCCGGTTGCGGCAAAACTCCCAGCATCCGCTTTGTGGATTACACCATTCTGGAGCATCCGCCCCAGTGTACCGGGCACCTGCAGCTGCCCCCCGGCCGGGACATCGCCCGCCTGAAGCTGGCCTACTGCGCCGACGGGCAGATTTGCATCGTCTGCTATGACTACTTTGACGCCGGGCTGATCAACCGGGAAACATTTACTCCTATGAAACAGTGTTCCATCTTTCAGATGCTTTATGAAACCTCGGGCTGCGTGGTGGTTTGGGCCAACACCATGCTCAGCGCTTCCGACACTCGGCGAATGCCGGAGGCAGGCCGTCTGATGCAGGTTGCGCCGGAAGATTTTAAGCCTCTGCTGCTGGTTAAAAATATCTGCTACGACACCAAGGACCAGCCCATTCTCTACTCGGAGTGCCTGTTCGACACCGACCTTGTGGAGTTTGGATATGTACAGCAGTACGGCACCGGCCGCAAACGGGACACCTGCGAATACCCCGCCAATCCCGCCCTGTAACCGATTTCGGAGCCATTGGTTCCGGCGGCGATGGCATCAAAAAAACAACACCCTTTCCATTGGATGATTGGCATTGCGTCATCATCACAACCCGAAAAGGTTTGTTGTCTGTTTTCTATCATAGCACAGGGAGGGTCATTTTTCAATGACCCTCCCTGTTTTTTCTTTCTGCCTTCGCCTGAAACTCCCTAAAGAAATAAACATAGCCGCCATGGAGCACGCTGCCCCATAGCGGCCTTTGCGCTTATTGTTGGACCAGCGGCGTGTAAACCCACAGAATCCTCGCGGTGGATTTTCCGCAGTTGTACCATGAATGGGGTTCGGTGGAGCGAAAGCTGACGGAATCTCCCGCCTTGAGGATATGCTCCTGTTCCCCCAGCTGAATCTTAATTCTGCCGCTGAGGAGGTGAACAAATTCCTCGCCGCTGTGGGTAGAAAGGCTCATGCGCCCGCTGCCCGGTTCCACGGTGTAGATCATAGAAGAAAGAGTATGCTTTTTCAGAGCAACCACCGATTCCACCGTCATGCCTTCAATGCCGATGGAAAAAACTTCTCCCTCGTTTTTCCGCACCAGATGGCGGTCCTCTTCGGTATCCTGAACATAGTAGAGGATATTCTCGCCATAAAATTCCGCTAGCTTTTGCAAAACATCGTAGGAGACATTCGCCTGAGTATTTTCGATTTTGGAAAGGTAGGAGGCGGAAATCCCCACCGCCTTGGCCACATCCTCCAACAGATACCCTCGCTCGGTGCGGTAGTTCTTCCACTTTTGGCTCAGCAGCTTTTTAGAAACCTGAACCTCTTCCTCCTGCTGATGGGGCAGGGCGCCGTCCACCTGAGCGCTGTACAGCATGCGAATGGCATTGATCCCCATGTTTTCGTCCTTGGAATACTTCTTGATCCCCCGCAGCCGCTCGATATCGCCCATGGTATAAATCCGGTAGCCGCTTTCTGTCCGCTTGGCCACAAACAGCCCCTGTTTTTCCCAATTGCGGATGGTGGCGGGCACTACACCAATCTGCTTTGCCACCTGATTGATGGTAAAATACATTTCATCCTGATGAATCTTTGGTTTTCGTGCCATATCGCCACCGCCTTTGTACCGTTATCTCGTTTAGTATAAACAGATTTTCTTTCCCTGTCAAATTATTCTTATTCCTTTTTGATTCTTACACCTGCGGCGGCAAAGGCTCCCTTGGCGGGGTCATAAACGGCAGAATCCAAGCCGATGTCAAATGGTTGTCATCCCTTTTTGATTCTCACATCTGCGGCGATAAAGGCTCCCTTGGCAAGGTCATAGATAACAGGATTCAAGTCGATCTCCGCGATGCCGGGCAACGCCAGCAGCATGGCTCCCAAGCGCTCCAACAGCTGCGCCATTGCTTCTTTATCTACCCCGGGTTTGCCCCGGTAGCCGGACAGCAGAGGTTCGCAGCGCAGGGAATTCAGTAAATCCAGAGCCTCCTGCCTGCCCACGGGAGGATAGGCAAAGGCTACATCCTTCATCACTTCTACCCACACACCTCCAAGGCCCACCATCAAGCCGTGGCCCAGCTGAGGATCCAGAGCGCTGCCTACAATCAGCTCCACGCCGTCGGGCACCATTTCCTGACAAAGCACACCGTTGGCTCCAGGGAAGCGGGTGAGAAAATCCCGGACCACTTCCTCCAACTCCTCGTCGGAGCGGATATGGAGGCGAACCCCCCCCACATCGGATTTGTGCACAATCTCCGGATGATCGATCTTGGCCACCACCGGATAAGCAAGACCTGCGCTCCCGGCTTCTTCCGCAGTGCGAAGCAGCTTGTTGCGGGCTGCATTCACCCCAAACAGATGCAGCAGCTCATAGGCTTGGGCGGTGGGCAGGTACTGCCCTTCGCCGGCTGTTTGCAGCAGCTCCATGGCCTGCTCCATCACTGCGGGCAGGGCACGGGGAGCACGAACCTCCTCGCAGACGGCCTTTTGGCGCATTCCCGCCAGCATGGACGCCAGCTGCTCTGGATATTCCGCCACCGGGATGCCGTTTTCCCGCAGGCAAGCGCGGGCGCCATGGCCCAGCGTGGGTCCAAAGAAGTTGCACAGCACCGGCAGCTTGGTGTCCTTGAGCACCGGAACCAAAGCCTGAGCCACCTTGGTGGTATCCACCGTTGCCGGGGGAATGCAGCAAACCAGCAGAGCATCGTACTCGCCGCTTTCCAGCAGGGCCTTGGCGGCCAGAGCATAGTGTTCCGGCGGCGCTGGAGCCACCAGATCCACAGGGTTGGCGACGGAGGCCTCTTTCATCAGGTTTTCACGCAGGTAACTTTTCAGTTTCTCCCGGGGAGTCGGCAGCTCAAATCCCAGATTGCTCAAAGCATCGGAGATGAGAATGCCGGGGCCACCCGCATTGGTGAGCAGAGCCACCCGGTTCCCCTGAATTCGGGGCATTCTGGCAAGGGCGCTGGCGCAGAAGAAGGCCTCCTGCAGAGAGGTCATTCTTGTGATACCCGCCTTGTGAATCAGTGCCTGAACAATCTGGTCATTCCCTGCCAGACTGCCGGTGTGAGAGCTGGCCGCCGCCATCCCTGCCGAGGTGCTTCCCGCCTTGATCAGCAGAATGGGCTTGCCAACCTTGGCTGCCAGCCGCCAGAAGCGCACCGGTTCCAGAATGGATTCCAGATAGAGGACGATCACCTTTGTGTGGGGGTCCTGATCCAGATGGAACAGCAGATCGCAGATGTTGACATCCGCCTGATTCCCCAAAGACACGATGGAGGAAAAGCCCATGCCCAGCTCTTCGGCGTAGTCCAGCATGGCAGCTCCAATGGCGCCGCTTTGTGTCACCAGCGCAACGCTGCCCTTGACGATGGGGGTGGTGAGCATGGTGGCGTTGAGGTTGACTTTCGCGCTCATCAGACCCATGCAGTTTGGGCCAATCATCCGCATGTTGTAGCGGTTGACAATTTCCAGCAGCTTTTCCTGCGCGGCAACGCCTTCTCCCCCCATCTCTTTAAAGCCGGCCGAGATGCAGATGAGAGCGGCAACGCCCTTTTGCCCGCACTGCTCCGCTAAATCCAGGACGGTGGCGCCGGGTGTGGCAATGACGGCCAAATCCACCGGACCCGGAATCTCTCCCACCGTAGGGTAGCCCTTGGCCCCCAGCACATCCTCCCCCCGCACATTGACGGCGTAAACCTTGCCGGCAAAGCCATCCCGCAGCAAGTTTTCCACCACGCTGCGGCCCAGCCCCGGCTTATTGGAAGCACCGATGACCGCCACGGTTTCGGGAGCCAGCAGTTTGCCGGTTTGCCGCCGAAAGACAGGCTGGTTTTCCTCCCAGCTTTTGATGCGGATACCGGTGGGCGCAGGTTGCTTTTTATAGTAGATTTTTCCTGCCTCGTCGGTGAAAAAATGACCCATCGCAACTTC
>CALCSA010000007.1 GCA_937894185.1 uncultured Clostridia bacterium
CCGATGGGGGCCGATCAGTTGGCCTTTGTCATTGTGGCCTCGGGAGAGAATTCCTCCCAGCCTCACTGCACTCCTTCCCACCGGGTGCTGGAAGCAGGGGACTTCATCACCTTGGATTTCGGCTTTTTTGTCGACGGTTACTGCTCCGACATGACCCGCACCGTGGCGCTTGGCCCTGTCAGCGATCGGCAGCGGCAGGTCTATGAGACCGTCCTGCAAGCGCAGGAGGCCGCCTTTGCCGGCATAAGGCCGGGAGCCGTCTGCCGGGAGGTGGACGCCGCCGCCCGCCGCCTCATCGATTCTTCCCCCTTTGCGGGTACCTTTGGCCACGGCCTTGGCCATTCTCTGGGGCTGGAGGTCCACGAGGCGCCCTCCTTCAACTCCACCTGCGAGGTCGTGCTGGAGCCGGGAATGGTGCTGTCGGTAGAGCCGGGCATCTATCTGCCGGGGGAGTTTGGGGTGCGCATCGAGGACGTCATTGCCTGCACCGATGACGGCTTTGAAAATTTAACCAAGAGTCCCAAAGAATTAATAGAGCTTTAAAATGTCAAAAAACCTCACGAGGATGGGTTCCCCGCGAGGTTTTTTGAATCTATGCAGGCCTATGAGAGGGGGCTGGTTTATCCGGCTGCGGCAATGCGCAGCTTGAGGCGGAGCTTATCGCTGATCATGGCGATAAATTCGGAGTTGGTGGGTTTTCCCCGCCCATTGTGGATGGTGTAGCCAAAGTAAGAATTGAGAATATCCACATCGCCTCTATCCCAAGCCACTTCGATAGCGTGGCGGATGGCCCGCTCCACCCGGGAAGGAGTGGTGCCGTTCTTTTTGGCAACGGTGGGATAAAGCCGCTTTGTAACCGAGTTAATGATATCCGGCTCCTGAATGGCGAAGATGATGGAATCCCGCAGATAGTGGTAGCCCTTGATGTGAGCCGGCACCCCGATTTGATGGATGATGTCAGTAACCATAACCTCCAGATCCGGGGAATTTCTGGCAGGCCGCAGGGTGGAGGAAGGATTCCAGCTCTGCTGGTTGTTTCTGGCTTGAGCAAACTGCATCACCCGCTCTACCAGCACATCGGTGTCGATGGGTTTGAGGAAGAAGTACACCGATCCGTTAGCGGTCAGCTCCCGCTCCAGCGTGGGGCTGGTAGAGCTGGAAATAGTCATAAACATGGGGTGCTTGATGGATTTGTCGCTATAGATGCTCTTCATTACCCCCAACGCATCCAGATGAGGCATATACACCTCCATCAAAACAATATCGGGCTGGTAATCAATGATCATCTTGAGAATCTCCACCCCGTCCTGAGGAGCCCAAATAGTCTCGTAATCATAGTTGTGGAAGATTGCCGCGCATTTCCCGTAGAATTCCTTTGTCTCGTCCGAAATCAAGACTTTCACCTTAGATGTCATGTTTTATTATCTCCCTCACTACGTTGTTTTGATGAACTTTGACTAGATTTTACCATTATTTGGGAAATAATGCAAGGGAATGTCAGTAATTTAGGTTCTAATTTTATTATAGAATTGTTGTGCAAAATGTCAAGTTTTTTACGCCGAAAACTTAACATTTTCGACAATATTAATTTGTTTATCCATATTTTCAGCAAAAATGCCATAACCTTTGGTGGGGTCGTTGACAAAAACATGAGTCACTGCGCCTACCAGGCGGCCCTCCTGAATAATAGGGGAACCGCTCATTCCTTGGACGATTCCGCCGGTGCTGGAAAGCAAGCGTTTGTCGGTAATTTTAATCACCAGATTTTTGGTGGGGGCAATGTCGGAATAGTTTACTTTTTCGATGAGAATGTCAAAGCTTTGGGGTTTGTTGCCGGAGGTGGTGGAAAGAATCACGGCGGGCCCGGGCTTTACCTCGGATTTGTAAGCCATGGGAATAGGATCCGCTCCAAAATAAGAGATGTTCATCAGGCCAAAAAGGCCGGATTCGCTGTTGATCAGCAGGCGGCCAATGGGCTTTTCGGCGGAGAAGGTTCCCTTCAGCTCACCCGGCTTTCCGCTTTGACCAATATTGCAGCCTGAGATATTGACATCTACGATTTCGCCGCTGGAAAGGGGCATAATAGCCCCAGTGTCCACATCGCAAACTCCATGGCCCAGCCCTGCAAAAGCTCCTATCTGGGGATCATAATAGGTCATGGTGCCGATGCCCGCCGAAGAATCCCGCACCCAGATACCTGCCTTGTAGCCATTATCTAAAGTGGAAACCACCGGCTTCAGGTTTAGCTTTAGCTGGCTGCCCCCCCGCCGCACGCTGATGCTGACGGTGTTGCCTTTCGATTCTGCGATCATTTCCTTGACGTCGCCGGTGCGCTCCAGCCGCTGTCCGTTGATGTGGGTGATCATATCGCCGATTTTCAGGCCGGCCTCCTTGGCGGGGTTGACGTTTTCGCTGCCCATTTGAATGTCGCTCATCCCTACCACCATGACGCCATCGGTAAACATTTTAATGCCAAAGGGACTGCCTCCGGGGACCACCATCCGCCGCTGAGTATAGGAGATGACTTCCTGTGCGGCGCCTTGCCCCGAAAGACTGATATGCAGGCGGTAGATCGTTCCGTTTTTATCAAAAACCTTGGGAGAAAGATCGGTTTGGTCGCTGGTGGTTAAAAAAAGTCTGTCGTTGACAAAAAACTCCTCGCCCTGCTCTACCCCAAGGGTGTCCGGCAAAATGTACTGGACATATGCCGTCAAAGCGAGGAGCAACATAACGCCGGTACAGACAACTCCGGCAAAGGCCCGAATGACTTTTTTCATATTAAAAACTCCATTTCTGCAAGCTGATAACGTGCGTTGGCTCTATTAATTTGCGTCCTTGCAGAAGAAATATTTGAGTAAAAAAGTTATGCCTTTGTCAGGGAATAGCACCTTTGTCACATAACGAACAAATTACAAGGTTTTACCAAACTGAACAAATGTGGTAAAATGCAAGCGAGCAATATGCAGGGAGCTGGTAAAAATAAAACTGGCGATCATTGGATCAAGAACCCTTCTGGATTTTGACAAAAATTTAATTTTGCGTCACATTCCGCCGGAAACTACCGTTATTATCAGCGGCGGCGCCCGGGGGATCGACTCCCTTGCCAAACACATCGCTGGGGAGTTGGGGCTGGATTTTTTGGAAGTCAAGCCGGATTACGCCAGATATGGAAAAACGGCGCCTTTCAATCGCAACGCCGCAATGGTATCCATGGCCGACCGGGTGCTGGCCGTGTGGGATTTTAACTCCCGGGGCACCGCCCACGCCATCGCCCAATGTATAAAGCAGGGAGTTCCGGTGCGGATTATCGGCCCCGATGGAGTTCCCGCTCCTCAAAAAAATGTCGAAAAAGATCGCCAGAAATAGTATACTCATTTTTATAGATGACATGCGAGAGGTCGCCGTTTGACAAAATCTTGTTCCACCGGCGAACTTCCACCGGAATCGTGTCTGACAAAACAGCTGAATTGCTAAAAGCAGCGGAGCTTACCGGTGCAGCCATCTGGCTGCTCAAACAGCGGCCTTGTGTTTTTGCCGGTTTTCTCACTTGGGGAGGATTGCCTCAAGATGATTGTTGTTTTGAACCGCAAAAAATGTTATAATGGAAAGAATCTAATTTGGAATCACCCAAGGAGAAGCCATGTTAAGCACTTTGACTGATACCGTGATCGTGGCCGGCCATTACGGCAGCGGCAAGACCAACCTTTCCCTCAATTTGGCTTTGCGCCTGCGGGAAGAGGGAAAACCGGTCACCCTTTGCGATTTAGACGTGGTGAATCCCTACTTTCGCACCGCCGATTTTCAGTCTATCGCTGACGAGAAGGGAATCCACCTGATCACCCCTGCCTTTGCAGGTTCCAGCGTGGATATTCCCGCCCTGACCGGAGCGCTGGATGCCCGGTTGGGAAGGGGCGATACCGTCATCATTGATGTGGGAGGAGACGACGACGGTGCCTATGCTCTGGGCCGGTACGCTCCCAAAATTCTGGGGCGGCCTTACACTATGCTGTTTGTGGCCAACTTTTTCCGCTACCTTACCCGCACGCCGGAGGAAGCCGCGCCCTACATGGCGGAGATTGAAGCTGCCTCCCGCCTGACCTTCACTCACATCGTCAACAACTCCAATCTGGCGGAGCAAACCACCAGAGAGGACATTGAGAACTCCATCCAAAAGGCACAGGAGCTTTCCCGCCTGACCGGACGGCCTCTGTTTTTTACCAGTGTCAAGGAGGATTTAGCTCCCGCTTTGCCGGCGCAAAAGGTGTTTCCCGTGAGGGTCTATGTCAAGACTCCTTGGCAGATGTAGGACTTGCAATAACGAGATACCCACAGCCTCAAGGGCTGTTGATGTTCATATACCATACCGGGCACACCTGCTTAAGGGGACGAGACCCTTTGCAGGCAAAGCTGTCCGGCCGCTCCACAGTACATATCAAGGAGGAAGCATAACAGAATGGCCAACCGCGTGACTGTCAACGAACAAATATGCAAAGGCTGCGGCCTGTGCACGTCGGTTTGTCCCAAAAAAATTATGGTCATCAACCGGGACAAGCTCAACGCTAAGGGATACAATCCCGCCACTGTCATCGAAATCGAAAAATGCATTGCCTGTGCCATGTGTGCCATCATGTGTCCGGACAGCGCTATCAAAGTGGAAAAGGAGTGATTCGACATGGCTGAGCGCATACTGATGAAGGGCAACGAGGCCATTGCCGAAGCCGCCATCCGGGCCGGTTGCCGACACTTTTTTGGATACCCCATCACCCCCCAGACCGAAGTTTCTGCCTATTTGGCCAAGCGGATGCCCAAGGTGGGCGGATGCTTTTTGCAGGCCGAAAGTGAAGTCGCCGCCATCAACATGGTTCTGGGAGCAGCCGCTGCCGGCGTCCGGGTGATGACTTCTTCTTCCTCCCCCGGCATCTCCCTGAAGTCCGAGGGAATTTCCTACATCATCGGCAGCGACCTGCCCTGTGTCATCCTCAATATCCAGCGGGGCGGCCCGGGTCTGGGAGGCATTCAGCCCAGTCAGGCCGACTACAATCAGGCCACCAAGGCTCCCGGCCACGGCGACGCCCATGTCATGGTGTTTGCGCCTTCCACCGTTCAGGAAATGGTCACCTGCATCTTTGACATGTTTGACTTATCTGAACAATACCGTGTTCCCGCCATGCTGCTGGGAGACGGTCTGTTGGGCCAGATGATGGAGCCGGTGGAGTTTCCCGATGTCAAAGTCACCCCCGCCGAAAAACCTTGGGCCTCCAACGGCCACCAGAACAAGCGGGAACATAACGTAGTCAATTCCCTGTACCTACAGCCAGATCAGCTGGAGGCCAAGAACATCGAGCGGTTTGAGCGCTACGCTCAGATTCAGGCCAACGAAACCCGGGCCGAAGCCTTTGAAACCGAGGACTGCGACGTGCTGGTGGTGGCCTATGGCGCCTCCTCCCGGATTGCCCGCAGCGCTGTGATGAACGCCCGTGCCCAAGGGCTGAAGGTAGGGCTCCTTCGCCCCATCACCCTCTGGCCCTTCCCCCAAAAGGAACTGCTGGAGGCTTCTAAAACCGCCAAGGATATTCTGGTGGTGGAGATGAGCATGGGGCAGATGGTGGACGACGTTAAGCTGGCTTTGGAATGCAGTAAGCCGGTTCACTTCTTCGGCCACACCGGCGGCATTATCCCCACTCCCGCCGAGGTGCTGGAGCAGCTGAAAACCATTGCAGGAGGTGCTGCAAAATGACTACCGTATACGAAAAATCCAAAATGCTTACCGACGCTCCCATGAGCTATTGCCCCGGCTGTACCCACGGAATCATCCACAAGCTGGTGGCCGAGAGCATTTCCGAGCTGGGCGTGGAAGGCAGAACCGTCGGCGTGGCTCCTGTGGGATGCTCCGTCATGGCCTACAACTTCTTTGCCTGCGATATGGTTCAGGCCCCCCACGGGCGGGCTCCCGCCGTGGCCACCGGCCTTGCCCGGGCCCTGCCGGAGGGCGTCATCTTTACCTATCAGGGAGACGGCGACCTTGCCGCCATCGGAACCGCCGAGACGGTTCACGCAGCCTCCCGGGGCGAGAACATCGTCATCATCTTTGTCAACAACGCCATTTACGGCATGACCGGCGGCCAGATGGCCCCCACCACCCTGCCGGGTCAGGTCACACAGACCTCCCCCTATGGCCGGGATGTAAAAACCGCCGGATACCCCATCCGCATCTGCGAGATGCTGGCCACTTTGGATGGCACCGCCTATGCCGAGCGGGTGTCGGTCAATACCGTGCCCAACATCCGCAAGGCCAAAAAGGCCATTAAAAAAGCCTTCGAAAATCAAATCGCGGGCCGCGGCTTTTCCATTGTAGAGGTGCTTTCCACCTGCCCCACCAACTGGGGCCTGACTCCTGTGGAAGCCCTCAAGTGGCTGGAGGAGAACATGACTCCCTACTACCCGCTGGGAGTCTACAAAGACATCACCGCAGAGGAGGGGAAATAGCCATGGCAAGCTACAACATGGTATTTGCCGGCTTTGGCGGGCAGGGCGTGCTCTTTACCGGTAAGGTGGTGGCTTACGCAGGCCTCATCGACGGCAAGGAAGTCAGCTGGCTACCCAGCTATGGCCCCGAAATGCGGGGCGGAACCGCTAACTGCAGCGTTTGCATTTCCGATGCGCCGGTGGGTTCCCCTCTGGTAACCGAGCCCGATGTGCTGATTGCCATGAACGGCCCCTCCTACGATAAATTCATCGATACCGTCAAGCCCGGCGGAGTGGTCATCATCGATTCCAGTCTGGTCACACCCTCCAAGCGCAGGGAGGACGTAACCCTGTGCGAGGTTCCCGCCACCGCTCTTTCTAACGAGGAGCATCTGGAGGGAATCGCCAATATGATTCTGTTGGGCAAGCTGCTGGAATCCACCGGCTTTGCCTCTATGGAAACGGTGAAAAAATCGGTGCAGAAGTGTGTACCCGCCAGCAAGACCCATCTGCTGGAGCACAACCTGCGGGCCATTCGGCTGGGAATGGAGCAGTAAGCATTCTGATTCCCTAATTTGCATAAGCTGTAATAAAGTGCAAACCACTGAAACAAATATGAAGTTGCAGCTGTTCAAAGCGAGGTGACACCGTG
>CALCSA010000008.1 GCA_937894185.1 uncultured Clostridia bacterium
CATTTGCGCTCACTCCTCCCTTATTTTTTGCCTTTACCGGCTTTACCTTCCTTGCGGATGATGTGCTCGCCGGCGTATTTAATGCCCTTGCCCTTATAGGGTTCGGGGGGACGCTTGCCGCGGACTTCCGCTGCAAACTGGCCCACTTTTTGCTTGTCGGAACCCAGAACCACAATCTTGTTGGGAGCCGGCACTTCTACGGTAATGCCGTCCCGTTCGGGCATAATCACCTGATGGGAAAAGCCCAGATTCATTACAAGATCCTTGCCCTGCTTGGCGCAACGGTAGCCGACACCGTTAACCTCCAGCTCTTTTTTAAAGCCTTCGGAAACCCCGACGACCATGTTGGAAAGCAGGCTTCTGGTCAGGCCGTGAATGCTGCGGTGCTCTTTAGCGTCACTGGGACGGGTCACCACCAGCTCTTCTCCCTCCTGGGAAATGGCCATTTCCGGATTAAAGCTGTCGGTAAGAGTGCCTTTCGGCCCCTTTACGGTGACAGTATTGCCCTGAATAGAAACTTCCACACCCTTGGGCACGGGGATAGGCTTTTTGCCAATTCTGCTCATATTCCCGTTACCCCCTTACCAGACATAGGCAAGCACTTCGCCGCCTACGTTCTCTTTGCGGGCGGCTTTGTCGGTCATGACGCCCTTGGATGTGGAAAGAATTGCAATTCCCAAGCCCTTAAGCACTTTGGGGCAGTCCTCGCAGCTGGTATAGATGCGCAGACCCGGCTTGGAAACCCGGCGCAGGCCACAGATGACCTGACTTTTGCCTGGGCCGTATTTCAGCCCGATGCGAATGATACCCTGCTTGCCGTCCTGAATCACGTGAAAATTTCTGATATATCCCTCGTCCAACAAAATCTTGGCAATGGCCTTCTTCATGTTGGAGGCGGGGATATCAACCGTGTCATGCTTGGCCGCATTCGCGTTTCTGATACGAGTGAGCATGTCAGCGATAGAATCGGTGATATGCATGCCGTCAACCTCCTTTAGCTATTGCGGCCGGCTTACCAGCTGGCCTTTCTCACGCCGGGGATCTGGCCCTTATAGGCAAGCTCCCTGAAACAGATCCGGCAAACGCCAAACTTCCGAAGGTAAGCGTGTGGCCGGCCACAGATCTTGCACCGGTTGTAGGCCCGGGTGGAAAACTTCGGTGTTCTGCGCTGTTTAATGATCATGGATGTTTTTGCCACTTGTAAGCCTCCTTACCTAGCAAATGGAGCGCCCATCAAGGTGAGCAGCTCGCGGGATTCTTCATCGGTTTTGGCGGTTGTAACAAAGCTGATGTCCATGCCCCGAACCTTGTCGATCTTATCGTAGTCAATCTCGGGGAAAATCAGCTGATCTTTCAGGCCAAAGGAATAGTTGCCCCGGCCATCGAAGCCGTTGGGAGAGATGCCACGGAAGTCCCGTACCCGAGGCAGAGCGGCGTTAAAGAGCCTCTCTACAAACTGGTACATTCTGTCTCCCCGCAGGGTGACTTTGGCGCCGATGGGCATACCCTCACGCAGCTTAAAGTTGGCCACGCTCTTTTTGGCTTTGCAGACCACTGCCTTTTGGCCGGTGATCTTGGCAATGTCGCCGAGAATTGCCTCCATTACCTTGGGGTTATCTCTGGCTTCACCGCAGCCCACGTTGACAACAATCTTTTCCAGCCGGGGGATCTGCATGACACTCTTGTAGCCAAACTTTTTCATCATGGCTGGTGCAATTTCGGTTTTGTACTGTTCTTTCAGTCTCATGTCTTATCCTCCCTTCCTAGAACGCCTCGCCGCAGCCTTTATTTTTGCACATGCGAAGCTTTTTGCCGTCCTGCAGGATCTTGTGGCCTACACGGGTGGGCTTGCCGCATTTGGGGCAAACAAGCTGCACCTTGCTGGAGTACATGGCTCCTTCGGCCTTGATAATGCCGCCGGGCTGGCCCATTTTGCGGGGCTTTACATGCTTGGAAACCATGCCGCAGCCTTCCACAATGACCTTGCCTTCTTTGGCACTAACCTGAAGAACTTTACCCTTTTTGCCCTTATCCTTACCGGACAGGATCACGACGGTGTCGCCGGTTTTAACATGAATTTTGTTGTGTTCCATTTACCAGGACACCTCCTTTACAGTACTTCGGGCGCAAGGCTCAAAATCTTTGTGTATTCCTTTTCGCGCAGCTCTCTGGCCACCGGCCCGAAAATACGCGTACCTCTGGGGTTTTTATCTTCGCGGATGATGACGGCGGCGTTGTCGTCAAAACGAATGTAGGTGCCGTCGTCCCGGCGAAGTTCTTTGGCGGTGCGGACAATGACAGCCCTTACCACTTCGCCCTTTTTGACGTTGCCGCCAGGGCTGGCCTTTTTAACGGAGGCCACAACCACATCGCCAATGCCGGCGTATTTCTTTCTGGAACCGCCCAGCACCCGGATGCACATCAGCTCTTTTGCGCCGGTATTGTCAGCTACCTTCAGGTAGGTTTGCATCTGTATCACGGTGCGTTTTCTCCTTTCACTAATTTACCTGCGTGGAGCGGGGTTGAGGCCGTTTCCACGTCTACCCTGTTACAGGGCGCTTAAATCAGCGGTATATCATTTCTTCCGGGCAAAGCTTATTTTGCTTTTTCCAGAATGGAGGACACCCTCCAGTGCTTATCCTTGGAAAGGGGGCGGGTCTCCATAATTTCCACCGTATCGCCAATGCCGCACTCGTT
>CALCSA010000009.1 GCA_937894185.1 uncultured Clostridia bacterium
ACCAAGACCAACCGCATTCTGCGGGCGGCTCAGTGGCGGCCTATTATGGAGTTTGGCTCCCGCCGGGCCCAGAGTTATGATGCCGCTGTTTATGGGGCCAGAGCCGCCTTTATCGGCGGCTGCGCCTCCACCTCCTGCACCTTGGTGGACCGGGAATTTGGCGTGCCATCTTCAGGCACCATGGCTCACAGCTGGGTGCAGATTTTTGACAGCGAATATCAGGCCTTTGAAAAATACGCCCAGCTCTATCCCGATGAATGCACCCTGCTGGTGGACACCTATAACGTCATTTCCTCGGGGATTCCCAATGCCATCCGGGTGTTTGACGAAGTGCTGACCCCTTTGGGTCACCGTCCCAAGGCAGTGCGGATCGATTCGGGGGACATCGCCTACCTTTCCAAGCGGGCCCGTGCCATGCTGGACGAGGCCGGTTACCCCGACGTAAAGATTGTGGCCACCAACTCGCTGGATGAGTACATCATCCGGGACCTTCTGATTCAGGGGGCTAAGGTGGATACCTTTGGTGTGGGCGAAAAGCTGATTACCAGTAAATCCGAGCCTGTCTTTGGGGGAGTGTATAAGCTGGCCGCCTTGCAGGACGGGGAGCGTTATATCCCCAAAATCAAGGTGAGCGAATCGGTGGAGAAGATTACCACCCCCGGCTTTAAAAAAGCTTATCGCTTCTTCAGTCGGGAGACCGGAAAGGCTATTGCCGACTACATCACCCATCACGACGAGGTGGTGGATGGTTCCCAGAGCATCGTGCTCTTTGACCCCAACGCCATCTGGAAACGCAAGCAGGTGTCTAACTTTGACGCTGTCAACCTTCTGGAGCCCATTTTTCTCCAAGGCAAGCTGGTCTACTCCTTGCCCCAGCTCACCGAGATTCAGCGGTATTGTCAGGAGCAAATTAGCCGCCTGTGGGATGAGGTCAAGCGGTTCGAGCACCCTCACCGCTACTATGTAGACCTTTCCCAAAAGCTGTGGGATACCAAGCAACAGCTTTTGCTGCAAAACAACCATTAAACATATAAGTAGGAAGTGAAATATCTTGTCCATGGAGCTTGCCCAAGCACATCTGAAACAGTTTGGCAGGGACGGAGACATCATTGTCCCCAAGGTTTCCACCGCTACGGTGGAGGAGGCGGCTTCGGCTCTGGGAGTCATCCCCGCCCGGATTGCCAAATCCCTTGCCGTATACGACGCAACCAAAGAAGGTGCCCTTCTGGTGGTGGTGGCGGGAGACGCCAAGCTGGATAACCGAAAATTTAAGGACCGCTTTGGTTTTAAGCCTTACATGCTCAAAGGGGAGGATACCCAGCGCCTGACAGGTCATGCCCCCGGCGGTGTCTGTCCCTTTGGTGTACCGAAAGGAACTCCCGTCTATCTGGATGATTCCATGAAGCGGTTCGAGTCGGTCTTTCCCGCCTGTGGCACCAGCAATTCCGCCATTGAACTGACCCTGCCCCATCTGGAGGAGTACTCTCTCTCTCTGGGCTGGGTGGATGTCTGTAAGGATCTGTAGTATCTTTGCGGACCATGGAACACCCGTTGGACGGAGACAGGAGACACTTATCACCGTGGACCGGCATAAGAACAAAGTATGTGCAAAAAATGTCGTATCCCTTAAACTTATCCATCTCCACTTGCAATGGGTGATTGACTCAAGTATAATAACCCCAGGGCATCGTTGCTTGCCCTGGGAATTCTTTATGAAAGGGGAGTATTATCATGGCTAAAATTGACAAAGAGATCGTAAAATTGCCGCTGTTGGCAATGCGCGGCATGGTTTTGTTCCCCCAAATGGTGCTTCACTTCGACGTCGGTCGCGAAAAATCCGTTTATGCTCTCAATGAGGCCATGAATGGGGACCGATTAATCTTCTTAACGGCGCAAAAGGACATCAGAGATGAAGACCCGGAGGGGAATAATATATATGAAGTCGGCGTAGTGGCCGAGATCAAGCAGATTATCAAGACGCAGAACCACTTGCGGGTTCTGGTGGAGGGCCGCTACCGGGCCCGTATCCTTCACATGGAGGAGGAGGAACCCTACTTTATTGCCGAGGTGGAAGAGCACCCCCTCAAGTCCGGGCGGTCTGCGGGCAAAAAAATGATCAATGCTCTGATGCGAACCCTCAAGGATTTGTTTCAGGAATACAGTATGATGACTCCCCGGATGAGCAAGGATCTGGTATTCAATGCTCTTGCCGCAGACAGTCCGGAGTTTCTCACCGAGTACATAGCTGCCAACATGCCCATCCACACCGACGACAAGCAGATGGTGCTGGAGGAAAACAGCGTCACTAAGCGGATTAAGATGCTGATTCAGATTTTGGAGGAAGAAAACGACATCCTGTCTTTGGAGCAGGAAATCCACGAAAAAGTCCGCAGCCAGATCGACACCAACCAGCGGGAATACTATCTGCGGGAGCAGATGAAGGCCATTTCCTCCGAGCTGGGGGACGGCGATTCCGCTCAGGAGGGCATCTACGAATACTTCGCCCGGATTGATGGGCTGAAACTGGAGGAAGAGACGGCGGAAAAGCTTCGCAAAGAGGCGGACCGTCTGCTCAAGATGCCCTATAACTCCCACGAAGCTGGAGTGATCAAGGGCTATCTGGACACGGTTCTGGATCTGCCTTGGAATGTGTTCACCAAGGATAAACTCAACATCGAAAAGGCTCAAAAGCAGCTGGACCGGGATCATTACGGAATGGAAAAGGTAAAGACCCGGATTCTGGAGATGCTGTCGGTCCGGGCTCTGGCTCCCGACATCAAGGGGCAGATTATCTGTCTGGCGGGACCTCCCGGCGTGGGGAAAACCTCTATTGCCAAATCCATCGCCAAGAGCATGGGGCGCAAGTACGTCCGCCTTTCTCTGGGCGGCGTGCGGGATGAAAGCGACATCCGGGGCCACCGCAAAACCTATATCGGCGCTATGCCTGGGCGGATTATCAACTCCATCAAACTGGCTGGTTCCCAGAACCCGCTGGTCCTGTTGGATGAGGTAGACAAGCTGGGCAACGATTTCCGGGGAGACCCTTCCGCCGCCTTGCTGGAGGTGCTGGACAGCGAGCAAAACAACG
>CALCSA010000010.1 GCA_937894185.1 uncultured Clostridia bacterium
CGTGTGCGGGAAAAGACCCTGGCAGGAGGAATGCTGCGCATCATGGTGGAGTTGGGCAACGGGGAGGAACTGACGGTGAGCCGCTGCGGCATCTCCGCCGACCCGGAGCCGGGGGATACAGTGCTGCTGGACTGGAACACCCAGGATGCGGTTTTGATTGATCTGGGGGAGGCAACGGCATGAAGGGACGCACCGGATTGCGGGGGAGAGCCGCCGCTTTGGCGCTGCTGCCCATTTATATCACCGCCCTTGTTTTTGTGGTGGGGCCCCTTGCCTACATGGTGGCCCTAAGCTTTTTAAGCCGGGCGGAAACTTGGGGGGTAGAGCTCACCTTTACCGTTCAGAACTACTTGGGAATTCTGGCTCCCGTCTATCTTCAGACCTTTCGCCAGTCTCTTAAACTTGCCTTTTTGTGCACCACCCTCATTGCTCTGATCGGATACCCCTTCGGCTATTTTATGGCCCGGCTTCCTCAAAAATGGCGCAAAATTCTCTCCTTTTTTCTGGTCATCCCCATCTGGACCAGCTCCTTGATGCGGCTGTACGGATGGGTCATCATCTTTCGGGCGGGGGGCGTGCTGGACAGCCTGCTGATAAAAACCGGAGTGGTGCAGGAGTCCCTCAAGCTGCTTTATACTTACCCCGCGGTGGTGACGGGGATGGTGTACGTGCTTCTTCCCTTTATGATCTACTCGGTCTATGCCAGCGCCGAAAAGATGGACTGGAATCTGGTAGAGGCCGCACGGGATCTGGGCGCCGGCAAGATGCAGGCCTTTTTTACCATCACCTTCCGGCTGACCATGCCGGGGCTTTTGTCCGGGGTGGTGCTCACCTTTATCCCCTCCATGGGGCTGTTCTTTGTGGCGGATATTCTGGGAGGCAACAAGGTGGTGCTGGTGGGCAGCGTCATTCAGGAACAGCTGATGAAGGCCCATAACTGGCCCTTTGCGGCTGCCCTTTCGGTGGTGCTGATGATCCTCACCAGCCTGCTCATCTACCTTTACCGCCGCATCACCAAGGTGCGGGATTTGGAGGGATTAGTATGAGCCGCCACCGTATAGGAAAGGGGAGAGGAAGATGAAACGGAAAAACCCCTCGCCCTTTCCCGGGATTTATTTGGGGCTGGTGCTGCTGCTTACCTATCTGCCCCTGCTGCTGGTGATGCTCTACTCCTTTAACGCCGGACGCCTTAGTTCGGTGTGGGAAGGCTTTTCCCTGAGCTGGTACCGGGAACTGCTCCGGGACCGCTCCATCTTCGAGGCCCTGCGCAACAGCGTGGTGCTGGCTTTGGCCAGCAGTCTGGCCGCGGCGGTCATCGGAACCTTGGGGGCGGTGGGAATGTCCCGCACCCGGTACAGAACCAACGGCATCATCGAATACCTTTCCACTCTGCCCATTATGATTCCCGAAATTATACTGGGTATGGTGTTCCTGGTGTTTTTCTCCCTCATCGGGCTGCCCTTTGGCATGGCTTCCCTCATCGTCGGCCACACCGTCTTCTGCGTTCCCTATGTCTTTACCATGGTCAAGGCCCGGCTGGCGGGGATGGACCCCAGCTATGTGGAGGCCGCCAAGGATTTAGGGGCGGGGGAGCTGCGGGCTTTTTGGGATGTCACCTTCCCTCTGCTGCGGCCCGCCATTGTGTCGGGGATGCTCATCTCCTTTGCCATGAGTATGGATGATGTCATCATCAGTATGTTCCTCACCGATGCCAATGTAAACACCCTGCCCATTAAAATCTACACCCAGCTCAAAACCGGGGTTACTCCCAAAACCAACGCCCTCTGCGCCCTGATGTTCGCCTTTACCCTGGTGCTGGGACTGCTTTCCCTGTGGATCAGCCAAAACGGAAAGGCCGCCATAGCAGCAGGGAACGGCGACAGGGGCGAAAAGGAACAGCGGCTCTAACTGAAAACGGAACATAAGCAAACAAGAGGCGGCGGACCCCTTCCCGCAGGCGCCTGCTTTTGCCCGAGCTTTGGGGTGGGGGGATGTTGCTTTTGATACATTGGATTGATAGACTGAAACGGAGGCATTGACATGCGTAAATTATTATCGGGACTACTGGCCTGTGCCCTGCTGCTGGGGGCACTGGCGGGCTGCCAAAGTGGCGGAGCTTCTTCTTCCAAAAGCGGCGGACAGCTGAATCTATACA
>CALCSA010000011.1 GCA_937894185.1 uncultured Clostridia bacterium
GGCCTTGGAGGTTTATCGGGCAAGCGGCGTGCCCATGAGCGAGTGGCAGCGCCGGTCCAAACAGGGGGAACCCCCCTATCAGATATTCTTTCTGGCTCTCTGCTACCGGGATCGGGAGCTTCTGTACCGGCGCATCGGCCTGCGGGTGGATCATATGCTGGAGCAAGGCCTTCTGGAAGAAGTCAAAGCTCTGCTGGATAAGGGCTATCAAAGCACCGCCATGCAGGCCATCGGCTATAAGGAGCTGGCGGGGTATCTGGCCGGGGAACAGAGTCTGGAAGAAGCTGCGACTCTCAAGCGGCAGACCCGGCGGTACGCCAAGCGGCAGATGACTTGGCTGCGGCGGGAAGAGGGAATCCACTGGCTGGAGGCCGATGCCTTTGACAGCTACAACAGCTTGCTGCAAGCCGCTTTGGATGCTGTAAAGGCAAGCGGCATTACATCCTCTGCATCGGATTTTGAATCATAATCTCTGGAGGTGGAACCATGCAGGGCAAATGGGTCGAAAAACTGGTTGCCTCCATGCTGATTCTCTTTCTGCTTTGCTATGTGGGCTTTCAGGCCACACGATATTTTGGCAAATCAGTGAAAACCGAGACGGCGTATTCCTACACCGTGGCCCAAACCATCAACGCGCAGGCCCTTGTGTTCCGGGATGAAATGGTGCTGACCGAAACAGGAAGCGGCATTCAAAGCTGCCTGTACGATGACGGGGAGCGGGTTCTGGTGGGGCAGCCTGTGGTGGAGTACCTCTCCTCGGCAGGGGGTGGGGGAAACCGAAGCCGCCTGCGGCAAACGGAATGGGAAATCGCCATGCTGGAGGAAGCTCAAAACACCTCCCTGAGCCACTTTTCCAACGCCGAGGCTCTGGGCCGGGACCTGAAGCAGCAGCTGGGCTATCTGGTGAGGATGTCCGCCTCCGGCCGCTTTGACGATGTGGAGAGCCTGCGACCTGCCTTGGTCTCCCTCCTCAACAAGCGGCAGATTGCCACCGGAAAGGAGCAAAACTTTCAAAGCAGAATTGACAGCCTTTTCCGGGAGCTGGAATCCCTGCGCTTGGCAACAGGTCAGGATATCAACATGGTGATCAAGACCCCCACTTCCGGCTACTTTGCCAAGCCCATCGATGGATTGGAAAGCCTGCTTCCTCTGGACATCCCCCGAGACGCCGATCTGGATGAGCTGTTGGAGCTGCTGGAAAATCCGCCGGTGGTCCGCACTCAACCCGGTTCGGGCAGAATTGTCACCAGCCAGAACTGGTATGTGGCGGCAAAGGTGGAAAAATACGATGTTCAATGGGTGCGGGAGGGTCAAACCCTCACCCTGCAATTTGAAACTATACCGGGAATCCCCGCCACCGTCAGCCGGGTGCTCACCTCCAACGAGAGCGAGGAAGCGGTGCTGGTTATCCATTGCAACTACGTGGGGGCCGACACCATCAACCTGCGTCAGGCTCCTGTCAAGCTGATGTTCAGCCAGCATACCGGCCTGCGGGTGGACAGCGCCTTCCTTCGTTTTCAGGAAGGGGAGCAGGGGGTATTCGTGCTGGAAAACAACGTAGTCCGTTTTAAAAAGCTCGATCCCATCTACGAAGAAGCGGGCTTTCTGCTTTCCCAGCAGCCGGTGGACCCTTACGACACCACCACCCTGCGGCAGTACGATCAAATTATTACGAAGGGAACGGAGCTGGAAGATGGAAAAATTATCGAATAATATTGCCGAGAACGTCAAACGCATCCGGTGGGAACTAGATGAGGCCGCCGTCGCAGCGGGCCGTAAGCCGGAAGAAGTGCAGCTGATGGCGGTAACCAAAACCCAGTCGGCCACTCTGGTGAATCTGGCCATCGCTGCCGGCATCGACCTTCTGGGGGAAAACAGAGCTCAGGAGCTGATGGAAAAGTACGAGGACTACCACAAGGAACACGCCGACATCCACTTTATCGGGCACCTGCAAACCAACAAAGTCAAGCAGGTGGTAGGCAAGGTGAAAATGATCGAAAGTGTAGGTTCCCTCAAACTTGCCCGGGAAATATCCAAATTCAGCCAGAAGATGGATGTTACGACAGAGGTGTTGGTGCAGATCAACATTGGGGACGAGGATACCAAGGGGGGAATCGCACCTTCCCAAGCGGAAGAGCTGATCCGTCAAATGGCTCTTTTGCCCAACATTCAGGTTCAGGGATTGATGGCAATTCCCCCTATTTGGAACAGCAGCAGCGAAAATGAGGGCTATTTTGCCCGGATGCATGAGATTTTGGTTGACATAAAGGGCAAAAAAATAGATAATGTCAATATGGAAGTCCTCTCCATGGGGATGTCCGGTGATTTTGCTGCCGCCATTCGCCATGGTTCCACCTTGGTGCGGCTGGGCTCAGCGATCTTCGGGAGCCGGAACTATCAATAAGATTACCACTGCGTTCTATCAATGGAGCTGGAGGTTTTTATGGGCATTGTAGACAAATTTAAGAATTTTATCGGGTATCCCGACGATGACTATTATGAGGACGAAGAGGAGATGAATACACTCTCCCCCGAAGCCGAACCGGAGTTTACCGTCACGCGGGATGACAGACGCTCCAACAAAGTGGTGAACATTCATGCCACCACTCAGCTTCAGGTGGTTCTGGTCAAGCCGGAGCGCTTTGAGGATGCCAGCGGCATTGCCGACCATCTCAACGCCAAGCGGACCATTGTCCTCAACCTGGAGCAGGCCAACAAGGATGTCACCCGCCGCCTCATCGATTTTCTTTCCGGCGTTGCGTATGCCAACAACGGCCAGATTAAGCGGGTTGCCAACAGCACCTACATCATCACCCCCTACAATGTGGGGATTATGGGCGACCTTTTGGACGAGTTGGAAAGCAATGGTGTGTTCTTCTAAATGAACCTTTCTCTTTTGGAAGGGGAGGAAAGGCAGTTTTTGGCACGTCTTTCCGACCTGCACCACATCAGCGAAGAAAAACAAATCGCCCGCTTTACCGCTTTTTGCAACGAGCGCCAGGGGATGATTGCCCAAGAGTACGCCCGCCAAACGGGATCTAACCATCTTCTGTACGGCGGATACCCCCAGGCCGAGCGAAGGGTCGCGGGCTTTTTTCCGCTTTGGCAGATTCCGGAGGAGGAGGCCTTTCCCCTTCAGGCTGTCACCCTTTACCTGCCCCGGGGAGCCAATCTTACCCACCGGGATTACCTTGGGTCGCTGATGTCTCTGGGGTTGACGCGGGAAAGCGTTGGCGATATGATACCCTGCGGGGGACACTGTGTCCTGTTTTTGCTGGACAGCGTGGCCCCTGTCGTGCTGGAAGACCTGCGTAAGGTGGGTGGAGTGGGTGTCAAGCCGGAGCCGGGGGCGGTGGATTTTGAGCCTCCTGTTCCCGAGTTTCAGGAACTGCGGGGCACGGTGCCTTCTCTGCGGTTGGACTGTCTGGTTCATCTTGTGACGGGAGCCGCCAGAGAGAAAAGCGCCGGCCTGATCCGGGCCGAGCTGGTAACCCTCAACCATCAGCCTGCCACCAATATCTCCCGTAGCTGGGGGCAGGGAGATATTGTCACCATACGGGGATACGGAAAATTCAAGGTGAGCGAAATCGGGCCTCCCACCAAAAAGGGACGGTTGCCTGTGGTTTGCCTGAAATATAAATAAGGGGCCAATCCGCAGGCTGGATTGCGCCATTACAATCCAAAGGGGGAACAAGACATGCTGACTCCATCGGATATTCGCAACAGACGGTTTGAGAAGGGCATGGGTGGATACAGGGTCGACGAAGTTCATAGCTTTCTAAACGAGGTGGCCGACCAGTTTGAGTCCCTTGTGGAGGAAAAAGACGACCTGAACCACAAGCTGGAGATTCTGGCGGAAAAAGTGGAGCAATACCGGGAGGATGAAGATTCTTTGCGGGCTGCCCTGATTGGAGCGCAAAAGCTGGGGGACAGCGTCATTCGGGACTCCAAGCGCAAGGCGGAGGCCATCATCACCCAAGCCACCCGCAAGGGAGAGGAGATGGTGGAGGAGGCCCGGGCCAGCATTGACAAAGAGGCCATGGCTCTCAATCGAATGCAGCTGGAGGTTGCCCGCTTTAAGGAACAGATTCTCACCATGTACAAGCAACACATCGAGCTGATTCAGGAAATCCCCGGGGAAGAAGTTTCCGGCAGGGGAAAAGGAGATAAGCCCTTTGTCGCCAACATAGGCGAGACGGTGGAAATCAAAGCTTCCGGCGAGGAAGAAGTCGCCGAAGGGCCTCAGTTGTCTTTTGTGGCTGCACAGGATGAGCCGGAGGATCAGGAGGCCACCTTGGCCTTTGAACCTGTGGCAGAAGATGCCGAAGCAGCCGACGAGGCCCAACAGGGGGACTTTCCCCGGCGCAAATCCAAATCGAAATTTGGCACCCTGCGCTTTGGCGAGGCATACGACCTGACCCGCAAGGAATAATAGCCAAAAGACGACGGTTACCATTCATTTAACCTGCATATACCACAACGGCGCTTTGTGCCTGCGGTATCATATCCCTACATACCACGCCTTTTAACTGTGAAGTCAAAGTGCTTTACAGGCAAAGTGGGGCGCGGTAGGGCACTTGACGATAAGGAGAGAACACATACAATGGCTCAGGATTACAACCAAACCCTCAACCTGCCAAAAACCCAGTTTCCCATGCGGGCGGGGCTGCCTCAGCGGGAGCCTGCCATGCTGGAACAGTGGGAGAAGGATCGCCTGTTTTATAAAATGATTGAGAACAATGAGGGCAAACCCTTGTATGTTTTTCATGACGGTCCTCCCTATGCCAACGCCGATATTCATTTGGGTACGGCGCTGAACAAGGTGCTCAAGGACGTCATTGTCCGCTACAAGAACATGAACGGCTTTCAGTGCAACTACATCCCCGGATGGGACTGCCACGGGCTTCCCATCGAGTTGAAGGCCATCAAAGAAATCGGATTCGAAGAAGCGCAGGACCCGGTCAAGCTGCGCCGTCACTGCCGGAGCTTTGCCATGCGTCATGTGGAAAATCAAAAGAAGCAATTTAAGCGTCTGGGCACTTTGGCCGACTACGACGATCCTTATCTGACCCTCAAGCCGGAGTACGAAGCCCTGCAAGTCGAGATTTTTGGCGACATGGCGTCCAAGGGCTACATCTATAAGGATTTAAAGCCGGTGTACTGGTGTGCCGACTGCCACACCGCTCTAGCCGAAGCCGAAATCGAATACGAGGAAGACCCCTGCAAATCCGTTTACGTCAAATTCCCCGTCAAAGAGGATAGGGACGGTGTGCTGGCCCGGATGGGAGCCGCCGATCTTTCTAAAACCTACGTCCTCATCTGGACCACCACCACTTGGACTCTGCCCGGCAACCTTGCTGTTTGCCTTGGGCCCAAGTACGAATATGTGGTAGTATCCGCGGGCGGCGAGTACTATGTGTTGGCCAAAGAGCTGGTTGCCGCCGCCATGGAGGCTGCCGGCATTTCCGATTATACTGTTTTGGGCAGCGCCAACGGCCGGGAGCTGGAGCTTGCCGTCTGCCGCCATCCCTTCTTGGATCGTGATTCCCTCGTCATCATCGGCGACCACGTGACTCTGGAATCGGGTACCGGCTGCGTCCACACCGCTCCCGGTCACGGCCTGGAGGACTTTGAGGTCTGCTCTCACTATCCCCAGATCGGCATGGTTGTTCCGGTGGATGATAAGGGACTGATGACTGCCGAGGCCGGAGAGCTTGTGGCGGGACTGCCCACCGCAAAAGCCAACGATATCATCATCGCTAAAATGCGGGAGGACGGCACCCTGTTTGCGCAGCAGAATATTGAGCATCAATATCCCCACTGCTGGCGTTGTAAGGACCCTGTGCTTTATCGGGCCACCGATCAATGGTTCTGCTCGGTGGAGGACTTTAAAAAGCAGACGATTGCCGAAATCGAAAAGGTAGAGTATATCCCCGAATGGGGCAGGGGCCGGATGGCAGGCATGGTTCAGGACCGCAGCGCCTGGTGTCTTTCCCGGCAGCGCACTTGGGGTGTGCCCATCCCCGCCTTCTATTGCGGAGACTGCGGCAAGCCCATCCTGAACAACGAGACCTCTAAGGCGGTGGCCGACCTCTTCCGCCGGGAAGGCTCGGACAGCTGGTATATCCGCCCGGCTCAGGAGATCCTCCCCGCAGATTTTGCCTGCCCTCATTGCGGCAGCAAGGATACGGCCTCCTTCACCAAGGAAACCGACACCATGGACGTCTGGTTTGACTCCGGTGTTTCCCACGCAGCCACCCTGATGGGCAACTGGCCCGATCAAACATGGCCCTGCGACCTTTATCTGGAAGGCACCGACCAATACCGGGGCTGGTTCCAGTCGGCTCTGCTCACCGCCGTGGCCTGGAAGGGTCAGGCTCCCTACCGGGCCGTAGTCACCCACGGCTGGGTGGTGGATGGCGAGGGCCGCAAGATGAGCAAATCCTTGGGCAACGGCATTGAGCCCGATGAGATTATCCGGGAGTATGGCGCGGACATCCTCCGCCTGTGGGTGGTTTCCTCCGATTATCACGCGGATATCCGCATTAGCAAGAACATCCTCAAGCAGCTTTCGGAAATCTACCGGAAGATTCGCAACACCGCCCGGTATATTCTGGGCAACTTGGATGGCTTTGACCCTGTCAAGGACTGCGTAGCCGACAGTGAATTGCTGGATCTGGACCAGTGGGCTCTGGCCCGGCTGGACGCTCTGCTGGAGCGGACCCACCGCGCCTACGGCCACTTCGACTTCCACATCATCTTCCATGCCATCCACAACTTCTGCACCATCGATATGTCCAACTTCTATCTTGACGTCATCAAGGACAGGCTCTACGTGGAAAAGGCGGACAGCGTGGCTCGCCGGGCTGCTCAAACCGCTATGTATCGCATTCTGCGGACCCTGACCACTCTGATCGCCCCCATCATCCCCTTTACCGCCGAAGAAATCTGGAGCTATCTGCCTGCCGATCCAGCCTGGAATGCGCAGTCCGTGATGTTTAACGAGATTCCCAAGGCAGCGGGCAAGGTGGACGAGGAGTTTATGGTCCGCTGGGAAAAGCTGATCGCGGTCCGCGGCGATGTCAACAAAGCCCTGGAAATGGCCAGAACCGCCAAGGAAATTGGCAAGTCTTTGGAAGCAAAGGTGGTTCTCCACTGCAAGGGAGAGCTGTTGGACTTCCTCAAAGCCAACGAGGATGTGTTGAGCACCATCTTCATCGTCTCTCAGGTGGAGTTAAGGGAAGGGGGAACCGGCCCTGTTTCCGGCGAGGTGGAGGGCCTCACCGTAGAAGTGCTGTCCGCACAGGGCGAAAAGTGCCAGCGCTGCTGGACCTACAGCCCCACGGTGGGAGAGAGCGAACATCACACTCTTTGCGCCCGTTGCGCCTCCATTGTGGAATAGCCTATGAGGAAAAAGCTATCCCTTCTGACTTGTGGCATCCTCATTGCCTTGGACCAGCTGGTGAAAGTGTGGGCCATCACCGCATTGGGGCCGCCTGTGGGGGAACGGATCACCGTTATCCCCGGCCTGTTCTATCTTAGTTATGTCGAAAACCGCGGTGCCGCCTTCGGGTTGTTTCAGGGAGGCACCCAAATACTGGGGCTAATATCCCTTGTGGTGCTGGCCTTCCTGCTCTACTACCTGTTGAGCAGCCGGGTTCAGGAGCCGGTTCTGGTCTGGAGCCTTTCCCTGATTCTGGCCGGAGGCTTCGGCAATCTGATCGACCGATTTTTCCGGGGCTTTGTGGTGGACTATCTGGACTTTTCCGCTCTGTTTGGGTTCCCGGTCTTTAATCTGGCCGACTGCTGCGTTGTCTGCGGCACCGGCATGATCCTTGTTGTGATAATCATGTTGGAAGGTCGCGACAAAAAAACACCTAAGTCAGATGAGGCGGGCACGGAGCCGGTGGAACAGGGGCCCGATCAACATGAAGAGGCTTGAACTGTATGCGCTGCCGGAGGACTCTGGGCAGCGCATTGACCTTTTTGTGAGCCAATCCTGTCCCCAGTTGACCCGCAACGCCGTACAGCGCCTCTGCGGCGAGGGGCGTGTGCTGGTGGAGGGGGAGCCCGCTCTGAAAAACCGGCGGCTGCAGGGGGGAGAGCGGGTAGAAATCCTGCTGCCTGCTTCTGCCCCGGCAGAGCTGCAGCCTCAGAACATCCCCCTTGCCATTGTCTACGAGGACCCCTATTTATTGGTGATTAATAAGCCAAGAGGTTTGGTGGTGCATCCGGCCCCCGGCCACGAGCAGGGCACCTTGGTCAACGGGCTTCTTTACCACTGCGGCGAGGAGCTGCGAAGGGTAGGGGACCCGGAACGCCCCGGCATTGTTCATCGGCTGGACCGAATGACCAGCGGTTTGCTGATCGCGGCAAAAACCCAAGCCGCTTACGAGGGCCTTTCCCGGCTGATGAAGGATTACACCGTTTGCCGGATTTACGAGGCGGTGGTCCACGGGGGGGTGGGGGAGGACGCGGGCACCATCAGCGCTCCCATTGGCCGCCATCCCAAGGACCGGAAAAAGATGTGGGTCACAGAAGACGGCCGGGAAGCCGTCACCCACTTCCGGGTGCTGGAACGATACCAAAACTTTACCCATCTGGAGCTGCGGCTGGAAACAGGCCGCACTCACCAGATTCGGGTTCATATGGCCCACAGGGGAAACCCGGTGGCGGGAGATATGGTGTATGGCCCCCGCAAAGGCATCGCTTCTTTGGAGGGTCAGTGTCTCCATGCCAGAACGTTGGGGTTTGACCATCCCATCACAGGAATGCGGCTGGAACTGACCAGTGAGCTTCCGGGCTACTTTCGCCAGTTTCTTAAAAAACTAAATTCTATGTGAGGTGCAGATATGGCTTTAAAACTATCCGATCTTGTCATTATGAGCGACGTGGACGGCACTTTGGTGCGTTTGGGACAGCCGGTTCACCCCCGCAATGTGCAGGCCTTGGAGCGTTTTGTCTCCAAGGGAGGTCACTTTGCCATTTCCACCGGCCGGGGCAGAGAGTTCACCCGCCCTTTGGTGGAGCAGCTTCCGGTCAACTTCCCCTGCGTCATCTTTAACGGCGGAGCCATTTACGACTTTTCCACCGAGGAATATTTGATGGAAATTGACCTGCCGGAGCATTCCACCCAGTACATACAGGAAGTGATGGATCGGTTCCCTCAAATTGCCGTCATTGCCGTAGATTCCGACCATTACCTTGACATCAATGGCGGAGCGGCAGAGCATTATGGGGATGTGTATCCCAACAAAAGCACCATTAAAATAGCCATGTCCGACCTCAAAGGCAAGCTGATGAAGAGCCTGATGCTCCTTCATCCCCAGTGGGCGGAGGAATTTATGGCCTATGTGGAGGAGAAGCAGTTCCCCGGAGTTCGGTTTGTACCCACCAACTCCCACCTGATTGAGATGCTGCCGGAGCATTCCTCCAAGGGAAATGCCCTGCAAAAGCTGATGGAAAAGAAGAAAATTCACCTTGACCGTCTGGTGGCTATCGGCGACTACTACAACGACAAGGAAATGATTGAGCTGGCAGGCATCGGCGTCACCATGCACACTGCTCCCGACGACTTAAAGGCGCTGGCTCAGATGCTGGTTTGCGATTGTAGAGAAGGTTCTCTGGGAGATTTGGTAGAGCAGCTGGAAGCTCGGTACCAGTAACGGCAAACGCGCATATATCCGCCCCATAACGGCATAAATTGTTATGAGGTGATGAGGTATGACGCGCTTTAAATGGGGTGTACTGGCTCTGACAGGGGTGCTGCTGATTGTATCGGCGGTGCTGCGTGTTAAAAATGCGGCTCTGACTGTGGCCGGCCCGGTGGGAGGACTCCCGGTGATTATCATCGATCCCGGTCATGGCGGAGCGGACGGCGGAGCTGTCGGTTCCGGCGGCATTGTGGAAAAGGACATCAACCTTTCCCTTTCCTTCAAGCTGCGGGATCTGATGAAGGTGAGCGGTTTTCAGGTAGTGATGACCCGGGAGGAGGATATTTCCATCCACGATCCGGGGGTCAAAGGCACCCGCAAGCAAAAAACCTCCGACCTCCATAACCGGATGGCGCTTATGGAAAGTTACCCCAACGCCATTTTTATCAGCATTCATCAAAACAAATTTGGAGATGCCAGACAAAACGGCGCTCAGGTTTTCTACGGCCCCAAAAACGAGAGCAGCAAGGAGCTGGCCGAGGCGGTGCAGCAGAATATTGTTTCCATGCTGCAGCCGGAAAACAAAAGGCTGTGCAAAAAAGGGGAAAAGAACCTCTACCTCATCTTCGAAGCCAAGTGCCCCGCCATTCTGCTGGAGTGCGGCTTTCTTTCCAACGGGGAGGAGGCAAGGCGTCTGGCCGACGAGGACTATCAGGCTCAGTTGGCCTTTGCCACTCTGCGCTCGGTACTGGAATATCTCAGCGAGACACAGCCGGTGGATCAGCTGCTGCCGGGAAGCAAACAGCTTTCGTAAAGGCCTGTCCCACTCCATCAGCCCGTATCAGGAATACCAAGATACACGAAAACACGGCCTGTTTGCAGGCCCGATTCAAAGGATAATACTTATGGCAAGCAAAGTAAAAACGTCCTATGTATGCGTGGAATGCGGCTTTGAGACCGCCCGCTGGCTGGGGAAATGCCCCGGCTGCGGCCACTGGAACACCTTGGAGGAAACCCTGCGCCAGCCGGAACCCAAGGCGGGGCTGGCATCCGGCCGCTCGCAGACCGCCCTGACCACCACTTTGACCCGCCTTTCCGAGCTGGAAGCGGAAGGCGAATGGCGCAGCGACACCGGCCTTTCCGAGCTGAACCGGGGGCTGGGAGGCGGTGTGGTGGACGGTTCGGTGATCCTCCTCTGCGGGGACCCGGGTATCGGCAAATCCACCCTGCTCCTTCAGATGTGCCACACCCTTTGCCAGCAAAAAACCATTCTCTACGCAGCGGGAGAAGAAAGCCCCCGGCAGATTAAGCTGCGGGCCCGCCGTCTGGGAATGAGCGGTGAGAATCTAATCATCGCCCCGGAAACCGACGTGGAACAGGTGCTGGCAGCGGTGGAAAAGCTTGCCCCCGATGTGGTGATGGTGGACTCCATCCAGACGATGAATCATCC
>CALCSA010000012.1 GCA_937894185.1 uncultured Clostridia bacterium
CTCCCCATGCAGGAGCCGATGCTCTCTGTCCGGGGAATCTATAAATCCTTCAGCATGAACGCCGTTTTAAAGGGAATCGATCTGGACGTGCATCCTGGTGAGGTCATGGCGCTGATCGGCGGCAACGGCGCGGGCAAAAGCACATTGATGAAGATTATCATGGGCATTTACCAGCCGGATCAGGGCGATGTGTTAATCGCCGGGGAAAAAGCGGTGCTGGGCAAGCCCTCCGCCGCTCTGGCCAAAGGAATTTATCTGGTGCCACAGGAGCCAATGCTTTTTCCCAACATGACGGTGGAAGAAAACGTCCTCATTGGCTTTTCCGAGCCAAAGGCCGAGCTGCGCCGCCGGTTATCCGGCCTGATCCGGCAGTTGGACTGGAAGGTGGACCTGCACCGCAAGGCAGGGGGGCTTTCCATTGCGGAGCAGCAACTGGTGGAAATTCTGCGGGGGCTGTTGCGCAACGCCCGGATTTTGATTTTGGACGAGCCCACCAGCGCTCTGACCTTTGACGAGGTAGAAACGCTCTTTGGCATCATCGCCGATCTTCGCGAAAAGAATATCAGTATGATCTACATCACCCACCGCCTGACAGAGGTGTTCGAGATCGCCACCCATGTTTCCATTATGCGGGACGGCGTCATTACCCTTTGCGGCCCGGTGGGGGACTTCACCCGGGAGATGCTGGTGCAGGGGCTGCTGCCTCCCGACACCGAACAGGGTGAGGCTCTGGTCTGCACCCCGCCCGACTATCAGGGGTGCGAGCCCATGCTGCGGCTGGAAGGCTACACCGGTTACGGCTTCTGCGATGTTTCCTTTGAGGTATACCCGGGGGAAATTCTGGGGCTGGCGGGAGTGGTGGGCGCCGGGCGGACCGAACTGGCCACCACCATCTTCGGGCGGGACCGGGTAAAAAGCGGAAAGGCCTTTTTGGACGGGGAGGACATCACCGGCCTGAGTACCAAAAAGATTATTGACAAAGGGATTAACTACGTTCCCGAGGACCGCCATCTCAATGGAATTTTTGGCATCAGCAGTGTCAGCTCCAACGTGTCCGCCGCCCATCTCGACCAGCTGGGGAGGTTCTTTCTGGATCATCGGCAGGAGGCCGAGCTGACCCGGCGATACATAGATGATTTTCGCATCAAGGTGACGGGGCAGGATCAACTGGTGAGCAGCCTTTCGGGAGGCAACCAGCAAAAGGTGGTCATTGGCCGGGTACTGTGCACACAGCCCAAGCTGGTGATTCTGGATGAGCCCACCCGGGGCATTGATGCGGCGGCTCGGGGCGATGTGTACGCCATCATCCACCAGCTTCGGGAGCAAGGGGTGGCCGTGCTGCTCATCTCCTCGGATATGGAGGAGATTGTAGAGCTGAGCGACCGTGCCGTCACCATGTATCAGGGGCGCATCAACCAGAGCTTTGCCAAATGCGACATCACTCAGGATAATCTGATGGCGGCCTCTTTTGGTGTGTGTAAGGAGGGTGCGCGGAATGCTTAACCTGAAAAAGATACTGAAATCCCGGGAGATTACCTCCCTTGCCTTTGTGGTCCTTCTGTTTTTGGGAGTGGGCGCCGTCAACCCAAACTTTCT
>CALCSA010000013.1 GCA_937894185.1 uncultured Clostridia bacterium
ACAGTGGATGGTGTGCCTGCCCTTGGTGGTGGTAATTCCACCGGTCTGAATAATTTGCTGGGTCTGTTCTTGTTGCGTGTGGACCAGATCCTCCTCCTCTTCGGAGGTATCATCTTCCGCTGTCATAGCGGCGGCCCGCCGCTTACGTTGTTCTTCACTCATACCGAAGCTCCTTTCACGTCAGGAATTTCCAGTATGTAGTGTTGGCCGCAGGGGCTTTTAATATACGCTGCGGCAATGGCTCATGCCATTTAGTATAGCACAGTTTTTACTGTTTGGAAAGAAAAAGAACAACTGAGCGGGCGGGGGGTGCCGTGTGTTTGAGTGTCGTGTTTTTTAATTTGATATGATATAATAAAAAAAGTTCTTGTACTGAGAGACTGTCCGTAAATCACTCGCATCTACCATGTTTCCAGGTTTTGGATTTTGAGCTTATCATCCTCACCGGGGCGGCAATCCGCTTTCGCCCGACTCGCCTAAAACACATTAAACTTTAAGGAAAAAGCACCGGCACGCCTTGGATACGGTCAGCTCAAACACAGAAATTGCATGCTCGCAAGGAGGAACCCTATTCCATGATACCGATGATTCTGGTGATCAACCCCGGCAGCACCTCCACCAAAACCGCATTGTTTGAAGGGGAGACCTGTCTGGTCTCCCCTTCAAACAATGCGGTTTTGGTGGAGGAGCTGGCCGCTTATCCCGGTGTGCGGGCGCAGGCTCCGATGCGGGAGCGCTACATTCTGGCGATGCTTCGGGAGGCGGGGGTGGACAGCGCCCGGCTTTCCGCCGTCATTGGGATCGGCGGAGTCATGCCCCCCATGGAAGGGGGCGTCTACCGGGTGGGGGAGGAGATGGCAGACTACCTGCTCCACCGCTCCTATGTGGATCACGCCTCCAATCTGGGGGGGCTGATCGGCTACAGCATCGCATCAATTCTGGGGATTCCCGCCTATATCTGCGACCCTGTCACCACCGACGAGCTGGACGAGGTGGCCCGAATTTCCGGTCTGCCGGAAATTCCCCGGGTGAGCACCTTCCACGCTCTCAACATCCGGGCCACTGCCCGTAAGGTGGCGCGGGAACAGTTGGGCAAGCCTCTGGAACGCTGCAGCCTCATTGTGGGGCATCTGGGGGGCGGCGTCAGCTATGCGGCTCTGAAAGGGGGCCGCGCGGTGGATTTGGTGCTGGATGACGAGGGCTCCTTCTCTCCTGTCCGCTCGGGGGGCCTGCCTGCCTCCGATCTGGTGTCCTACTGCTTTAGCGGCGGTTGGGCCGACCGGAAAACCGCCTATGCCCGGGTTCGGGGAAACGGCGGCTTCAAGGCGTATCTGGGCACCACCGACATCCCCGAGGTGTTGCGGCGCATCGAAAACGGGGACAAACAGGCAGCCCTTATTTTTGAAGCTTACGGCTATCAGATTTCCAAGAGCGTGGCCCAGTTGGCCGCCGTCTTTTCCGGGAAGGTGGACGGGGTGGTTCTCACCGGGGGAGTGGCCCGCTGCACCCAACTGATGGACTATGTCACCGCAAGGGTGAGCTTTATCGCCCCGGTGTTTATTCAGCCGGGAGAAATGGAGATGGAGGCTCTGGCCGGGGCGGCTCTGCGGGTGCTGGAAGGCACAGAGCAGCCCAAGGAGTTCCGCGAATAGGGGAGCAAGCCATCCCCGCGGCGTATAAAAAGACCGGCATCCTGATGGGATTGCCGGTCTTTTGTGATTCAAGTGGCTTAGTTGCAGCTTTTGTACTTGCGAAAAAAGTTGGTGATATCAAAGATAGACTGGGGGGGATAGTTGAGCTTGGCAAAGAAGGCCCGATGGTGGCTGCGGAAAGCCTCGGGCAGGTAGCCCTTGGAAATACCGTGTTCGGCGGCATAGTTGAGTCCCGCCCGCAGGACCGCGTCAAAGAGATGGGGATCCTCCTCCACACTTTCGTAGTAGACGACGTTGACCCGGTCGCTTTCCACCTCAAACAGCCCGGCGGCCAGAGTTTCGCCCCGGTTGATGGCCAGATAAAGGTAAAACGAAGGGCCGTGAAGTTTACCGCATTTCTTGCAGTAAACGGCCAGCAGTTTGTCGTCCAGATTGGGTATAATCTCCAGCATAACCTTTTCCCTTTTGGGTCTGCCGCCAAAGCGAACAGCCCGGTTAATGGGGTCTTCAGCTCCTTTCGGCGTCC
>CALCSA010000014.1 GCA_937894185.1 uncultured Clostridia bacterium
TCGTTTGAGGACAGCACGACAGACGGATTCATCATTACAGATTTCGATGGAATATTGGTAGAGGGTGCCGGAAAGCCCACTCGGGAAGCATTGCTCCACGGATATTTATATCGCCTCTGCCCGTGGATTGGTGCGGTGGTTCATGTGCACTCTCCTTATGCCATTGGATGGACCTCCACAAAAAAGCCACTGCCATGCCTGACCCTTCACGCACAGCTCAAGCTTGGCACCGACATTCCCACATTGGACATTCCCTCTCCCATGGTAAGAGCCGAGGATTTTCCTCTGATTCAGGCAATGTATAAAAACCACCCGGAGCTGCCCGCTTTTTTGCTGGTGGATCACGGCGTTGTGGCCGTGGCAAAAGATGTGATCCATGCGGAGCACACCGCCGAACTGATCGAAGAAACTGCGCAGATAGCATATTTAAAGGCAATTGCAAAAAAGCTGGAATTGTAATATAATAGAAATAATTAAGGTTTGGATATAAAATCCAAAAACCCATCAGTTTTTCAAGGTTAGGGGGGATACCGCAAATCAGCGGTACACTCATGGATACTAAATCGGTAAAAATCCAGCCGCAGCGCATGCCGGATCTTGTTTTGGAGCAGCTGATGGAGTGGATTATGGATGGAAAACTGCATATGGGCCAGCGTTTAAATACCGAAGAATTGGCACAGAGCCTTGGCGTCAGCCGCATGCCGGTGCGTGAGGCTTTAAAGAATTTGGAAAAGTTGGGAATTGTAGAATCAGTGCCCTATGTGGGCGCGCGTTTGGTGACCCTGAGCAAAAGCGACATCCGCCAGATTTACATGATTCGGCAGGCGCTGGAACCTCTTTTGGGCTACCATGCCTGCCTGAATGCCACACAGGAGCAAATCGAGGAAGTGTGCCGCTGTCAGGATAGCTTTGAGCGCCTGATGCGGGAGGGGTCGGCCACCGCCAAGGAGGTTTTTACCCACAATCGGGATTTCCATTTTGCCATTTATACCGCCGCAAATATGGAGCGCATCCTGTACATTGTATCGATGTTATGGGATAATCTGGCCTTTTGCAAATTGATTTTTGGTCAGACCTATGTAACCAGCGCCGAGGCTGCCCAGCGAATGATTCAGGACCACAGAAATTATCTGAACGCCTTAATGAGCCGGGATGCGGCGCTGCTGCAGCAGTTGCTGACCTCCAACCTCAAGCATGTTTCCATCGAGGTGCCGGAAAAAGTTTCTCGCTTTCTGGAAGAGGACGAAGGCTCTAGATAACGGCAGGAAGATACTAGATCACCGCAAATGAAGGGGTTTTGCAGAGCCTTGCAAGACCGGCTGTCAGGATGAATTTTTAGCTGCACAACAAAATCGCACCAACGCCGCCTCCAAAATGCAATGTTTTGGAGGCGGCGTTGGTTTTTTGGAGCCGGATGATCGAAAGGAGGGGGTTACCCCTTGGCACACCCGGCTGCCACCGGAGCAAAATTGTACACATCCACCACTCCCAAGGCAGTGGCTCAAGGCGCATGTTAAAAATTTATGGGTATTATATAAAAATACTCTGCGGATTTCTCGAAGGAATGCGTTAAAAATGACCGCCTTCGCCCATTTATGGCTTGTATCTTTCCTACAATATTGCTATAATTTATGCTATGGCGGATTGGGACAGGACGTTGGGTCCCTTCCCATTATTTTGATGGTACGCCGAGTGCGCCCTTTGGGTGCCCTTGCTGGCGATACTTGAAAGGAGCTATAACATGAGGCAATATCTAGCGGGGAAAATACGAAATATTGCACTTGCGGGTCACGGGGGAAGCGGCAAGACGTCTCTGGCAGAGGCACTGCTCTTTAAGACCGGAGAGCTTGACCGTCTTGGCAAGGTGGCAGACGGAAACACCGCCCTCGATTTTGACCCGGAGGAAATTAAACGTCAGGCATCCGTCTCCTCTTCCATGTATCCCTTTACATGGGGCTCCGTTAAGATTAACCTCATCGATACTCCCGGCCTGTTCGACTTTGCCGGCGGCATGTATGAGGGTGTTCGGGCCGCCGAAAGCGTAGTCATCAACCTTTCCGCCAAGGATGGCGTGGAGGTGGGTACTCACAAGGCCTACGATCTGGCCGGGAAAATGGGCAAAGCCCGGATGTTCTTTGTCGGCAAGATGGATGTGGAACACGCCGATTTCTATAAAGTGCTGGAGGAACTCAAGGCAGCCTTTGGTCCTACGGTCTGCCCTCTGGTGGTTCCCTTTGCCAGCGGGGACAAAGCCGAGTGCTACATCAATCTGGTAGAAAACAAGGCCTACACCTACGATGCCAAGGGTACCCCCAAGGAAACCACCATGCCCGACTTTGCCCACCGGCTGGAAGGGCTGCAGGGCGCGATTTCCGAAGCCGTGGCCGAAACCGACGAGGCCCTCTTTGAAAAGTACTTTTCTGGGGAAGCCTTTACCCGGGACGAGATTATTGCCGGCATTCACAAAGGAGTCAAATCCGGCTCTATCACCCCGGTTCTCTGCGGTTCCGGCGTGACCCTTGAGGGGATTGATATGCTTCTGGATTCCATTGTGGATCACCTCCCCTCCGCCTACGAGAGCGCTGGAGAAGTGGCTGAGAGCGACAGCGGCGAGCCGGTGGAAATTGTCTGCACCGACGAAGCTCCTCTGGCTGCCTATATCTTCAAAACCGTAGCCGACCCCTTTGTGGGCAAGCTCAACTATGTCAAAGTCGTTGCCGGAAAGCTTTCCAGCGACATCACCCCCATAAACTCCCGCACCGGGCAGCCGGAGCGTTTGGGCAAAATTATCTATGTCAAAGGCAAAAAGCAGGAGGAGACCGCCTTCCTCACCGCCGGCGACATCGGTGCCATCACAAAGCTGAGTGAGACCGTGACCGGCGACAGTCTGTGCGATTCCAAGCGGGTGGTATCCTTCCAGAAAATTCAGTTCCCCCGTGCGACCCTTTCCATGGCGGTTCGGGTTAAGAAGAAGGGGGAAGAGGGCAAGGTGGCCGGCGGCCTTGCACGCCTGATGGAAGAGGACCCCTCCATCGCCTTCGAGCAAAATCCCGAAACCAAACAGCAGCTGATTTCCGGCTTGGGCGAGCAGCATCTGGATATGGTGGCCTCCAAGCTGAAATCCAAGTTCGGCGTGGAAATTGACCTCATCGCCCCCCGGGTTCCCTATCGGGAGACCATCCGCAAAAAGGTGAAGGTGGAGGGCAAGCACAAGAAACAAACCGGCGGCCATGGGCAGTTCGGCCATGTCTGGATCGAGTTTGAGCCCTATGATGGAGAGGCGCTCCTCTTTGAGACCAACGTTTTTGGCGGCTCGGTGCCCAAGAACTACTTCCCAGCGGTAGAAAAAGGCCTGCAGGATGCCATTAAGAGGGGTGTCATCGCGGGGTATCCTGTGGTGGGACTCAAGGCCACCCTGCTGGACGGCTCCTACCACCCGGTGGACTCCTCCGAAATGGCCTTTAAAACCGCCGCTTCTCTGGCCTACAAGGCGGGTATGGCTCAGGCCGGCCCCGTGCTGCTGGAGCCTATCGGCAACGTCAAGGTGGCGGTGCCCGACTCCAATACCGGCGATGTGATGGGCGAGCTGAACAAGCGCCGGGGCCGTGTGCTGGGCATGCATCCTGTAGAGGGTGGCCTGCAGGAAGTAGAGGGCGAAGTGCCCATGAGCGAAATGCACGACTTTACCACCTTCCTGCGTTCTGTCACTCAGGGACGGGGCAACTTTGTTCTGACCTTTGAGCGCTACGAGCAGCTTCCCGCCCAATTGGAGGACGCCGTAAAGGAAGACGCCAGAAAGATGGCGGAAGAGGAGTAGCCTTCTCCCCATCGGTCCGGCAATGCCAGCCATAAAAGAGCCATGCCCCTTGGGTTTCTTGACTCAAGGGGCATTTTGCTGTCCAAAAGCGGGGCCCCTGCCGGGAAGCATTTTGCGCCGAAGCGTTCGGCTCCACACAGGCAGGCGGGGATTTACCAAAGGGACTATCTTGCGCTCAAGCAGCTTTCCAACGGAAAACGCCGACCCTCTAAAGAGTCGGCGTTGTGGGCAAATGGGAAAGCGCAGGGGAGATAGGTAGCTATTCAAAATCCCACTTGCCAAACTCCAAGCCTTTAGCCCGAATCAGATCAATGGCTTCCCCTAGCACTTCGGCATTGGTGCGGGAAACAGCGTGGAGCAGGTAGATGGCTCCGGGATGAGCGTTTTCCACAATCTTTTCCTGAGCCTCCACCGTCAGAGGCTGGTTCTTCACATCCCAGTCGTTGTAGGCAAAGGACCAGAACACCGACTGATAGCCCAAGGATTGAACCAAACCCAGCATCTGCTCGCTGTAGCTGCCCTCGGGGAAGCGAAACAGCTTCATCTCGTAGCCAAAATCCTTCTTGACTTTTTCGTCAAGGGCCGTCAAGTCCTTGGCGGCTTCGGCAAGGGGCAGATCGGGGTAGTTGGGGTGCTTGTCCGAGTGGTTGCCCAGAATGTGACCCTCGTCAATCATCCGCTGAACCAGATCGGGGTGGGTTTTGACAAAGTGCCCGGTGATGAAAAAGACGGCGGAAACGCCCTTTTCCTTCAGGGTATCCAGGATCATGGGGGTGTAGCCATACTCGTACCCCTCGTCAAAAGTGAGGTACACCTTGTCAGAGTCGGGCAGGATAAAATGGGCGCCGTATTTGCCCAGCTTTTCCTGATGCACCAGAGGGCTCATGGGACGGTTTTTTTCATCTCGGCCGCCACCACCCCAGCCCCAGCCCTTTTTGGTGGTATCCAACTGGGATAAAGCGGAAAAGTCGGCGCTCATGGCCGCCAGAGATTCACTGCTGCTTTCCGACTCCCCGGATTCTTCCGCTTTCGAGCTTTCCTCCTTCGAAGATTCTTCCGGTTCGGAGCTTTCTCCGATGAGGGA
>CALCSA010000015.1 GCA_937894185.1 uncultured Clostridia bacterium
AACCACTACGCTGCATCAGAATCACGCACTCAACGTGGGCGGTGCGGGGGAATAAATCCACTGCTCTGCCGCGAACAGCCCGATAGCCGCATTCGGTCAGGATTTGGCAGTCCCGGGCCAGAGTGGCGCTGTTGCAGCTGACGTAGACGATTCGCTGGGGTCCCATGGCGGCAATGCTTCGAAGAGCGGCTTCTTCCACTCCTTTGCGGGGCGGGTCCACTACCACCACCTGAGGACTGAGTCCTTCCTGCTGCAGATGGGCGGCGGCCATGGCGGCGTCGGCGCAAAGAAATTCAATGTTGCCGATGCCGTTGCGGGCGGCGTTTTCCTTGGCATCCTCCACGGCGGAGGCAAGGCTTTCCACTCCGATCACCCGCCGAGCTCCCGAAGCCATGGAAAGGCCGATGGCTCCCACGCCGCAATACAGGTCCAGCAAAAGCTGGGGGGAGGACTCCTTCAGCCCGGCGTATTCCCGGGTCACTCCGTAAAGCAGCTCCGCCGCTCCCCGGTTGACCTGATAAAAGCTATAGGGGGAAAGGCCCAATTCCACGCCGCCCAGCTTGTCTGTAATCCGTCCGGGGCCTGTCACTGCCCGGACACTTTTGCCCAGAATAACGTTGTCCCGGCGGGTGTTTTCCGAAAGGCAAAGGGTCATCTCTCCCGGACAGAGAGGTTCCAGCCGCTGGACCAATTCCTCCACATGGGGCAAGGAATCCCCGTTCACCACCAGACAGACCAGAGTCTGGCCGGAGGTTTCCCCCCAACGCAAAATTAAATGGCGCAGAAGGCCGGAATTGTTTTCTTCATCGTAAGGGGGGATGTTCTTTTCCTCCGCAAAGGTGCAGACCTCCCGGCAGATGGCGGAAAAATGTTCGGGCTGCAGCAGGCAGTCCTTCACCGGAACCAGACGGTGAGAGCGGGGGGCGAAAAATCCCGCCTGCACCTTGCCGTTTACCCTGCGGATGGGGTACTGGGCCTTGTTGCGGTAGCGGCTGATTTGGGGGGAGGGGAGAATGGGCTCCCAGTCCAGCTCAATTTTACCGATTCGCCGCAGATTGCTTTTCACCCATTCTTCCTTGGCGGCCAGCTCTGCCTCGTAGCTGAGATGGCGCAGGGCGCAGCCTCCGCAGCGTGAAAAGACAGGGCAATCGTTTTCCGCCCGCTGAGGGGAGGGGACGATAAGTTGCTGCAGGATACCATAAGCATAGCTGCCCCGCACCTGAACAATTTTAACCTCAATTTCGTCTCCCGGGGCGGTTCGGGGAACAAAAACAGCCAGTCCATCGGCGTGGCCGACACCATTTCCCTCGTGGGTGAGGTCGGTGATGGCAAGGCGGACGATTTGATTTTTTTGCAGCATGCCCGCATACATTCCTTTCTATTATAAAAGGTAGGAACTCACAGAACAAATAGGGCTAGGATTTGCGCAGCCGCCGGAAAAAGTCCCGCAGCAGGGCGGCGCATTCCTCTTCTAAAACGCCGTCGGTCACTTGGGGCGCATGGTTAAAGGGGAGAGCGCAAAAATCCGCCACCGAGCCAAGGCAGCCCGCCTTGGGGTCCGCAGCGCCAAAGACCACCCGGGCGATCCGGGCGTTGATAATGGCTCCGGCACACATGGGGCAGGGCTCCAAGGTGACATACAAAGTCGCCTTGTGGAGCCGCCAGCCTCCCAAAGTATCGCAGGCTTTGTGGATGACCAGCAGCTCGGCGTGGGAAAGCGCGTTTTTATCGGTCTCCCGGCGGTTGCGGGCGGTGGCGATCAGCCGGTCCTCCCAGACAAGAGCCGCCCCCACCGGAACTTCACCCTCCAGGGCGGCCTGTTTGGCTTCCTCCAGAGCGGCTTGCATCCATCGAATATCCTGTTGATCGGTCACCAAAGATCACCTTTCTGGGGGAGGATAAGGCTCCTCCTAGATTCGCACAAAATTAAGAGCCGTTACATATAGAATCAGAACAAGATAAAGAACGGCCGGGGGTGTGGTAAAAAAGCGGCCGATCTTTTCGGAGGTTCTCATACCGGTTTGAGTGTAAAAGAGGGGCACAAACCCACCGTTAAGCACCAGCATCAGCAGGGCTCCCACCATCCCCAGTCCCAGATAGAGGGGAAGGATGATCATGTTGAGAAGCTGGTAGGATTCGGCGGGGAGATACAGCATACCCAGATTGACCAGAGCGGCGATGCCGTTGTTGACAAAGTGCATCATCATGGGAGTGAGGAGACTGCCGCTGCGCAGGGCGAAATATCCCAGTACCATTCCCGCCAGCACCGCATTGGGGGCCTGAACCAGATTCCCATGGGCACAGGCAAAGAGGATGGAGGAGACCACTAAGGCAAAGCCGTCTCCAAAGCGGCGCAAAGACTGAAGCACCGCCCCCCGAAAGATCATCTCCTCAAAGATGGCGGGAATCATAGCCACTTGAAGGAAGTAGAAGATCGCTTCTCCCACACCATAGGGCGGCGGCTGGTCGGGCATGACGGGAACCACCCCGACCGTGGCGGCCAGCAGCGCCTGCAGGTAACCGGAAAGCATGACCCCCACCGCCGAGATTCCCAGGCAGCAGAAGATGCCGGGGATCAGCAGCCGAGGCCTGGGGGCCTTGAGAGGAAAGGCGGCGGATATGGGCATCCTCAGAAAAAACACCATCAACAGGCAGGGGAGAATGAGAATCAAAGAGGAAAGCACCAACTCCCCCATGGATATGACAAAGCCGGGCAGGGCGTAGAGGATTCCTTCCAGCACCGGAAACAGCTGCCCCAGCAGCAACAACAGAACCGGTGTGCCCGCCATCAGGCCCAGCAGCATAATCAGCGCTCCAAAGACGATGTTGGAATTGTTGCGCAACACCCGCATCCAAGGGTTGACAGGAGGCGGAAAAGGCGGGGGAGCATCCCCAAACAGGGGTTCCCGGTAGTTGTACATGCTCAGTCCTCCGCTGTAAATATAGTAAGAAAAAGCTCCGGCATCTGCCCGGTGCAAAACCATTCGGGATGAAAGAAAAGGCGGCAGGGCAATCGCCGCGGAGCTTTGGTTGTAGCCGTGGAGTTATCATATCATATTTTACCTGAAAAAGCGATGGGATAGACCGGAGCATCTTGTCCAACTTCTGGTCTAGGTCAAGACAGGCCCTCATATACATGTAGTAATCAAAGCTGGGGGAGGATAGCCATGTCTCGAACCAAACCAAGGTCGTCCCGGAGCCGCTACTATGCCCGATATCTGGCCCACTACACCAAAAAAAACTACCCGGTGGTTTTGCTGGGGGTTCTGTTTGTGGTGGGGGTGATTTTGGGCACCCTTCTGCTGCGGGGAGCAGGGCAGGAAACGGTGGATTTGCTCTACCGGCTGGTGGGAGGCTTTGTGGAAAGCAGGCAGGGAAACAGCCTGTACGAGAACTTCCTTTCGGCGGCGGGCTCCTCCCTGCTGTTTCTGGGGATTTTGTTTATCTGTGGATTTTGCGCCGTCGCCCAGCCCTTGATTGTGCTGGCCCCCCTGATTCGGGGAATGGGCTTTGGATTTTCCACCGGCTCCCTCTTTGCCCGGTACGGAACCTCCGCCATTGGATTTGTGGGGGTTCTGGTGCTGCCCGGCGCTCTCATCTCCACCGTGGCGATTCTTCTGTGCTGCCGCCAGAGCCTGCGGCTTTCCAACACATTTTTAGCGTCGGTCCGCTCAATGGGACACCGGGAGGGGGAGCTCTATTCCCTGAGTGGTTATCTATTGAGTTTTGCCTTTGGAACAGTGATTTGTCTGGCCGGAGCCTTTCTGGAAGCAGTGCTCTACTTTCTATTTGCAAATTCTCTGATTTTGGGGTAAAATGGCCATAATGCAAGAATTTCTTCTCCTGTGGCGCAGTGTAGCCTGTACTAAAGTAGATGCTGCGTTTTTTAGCTGGCGCTGGGGCAAAGGTTGTCGCTGCCGCGGTGGTGGTGCGTTTGCCAACGCTTGGCGGAGGCGTGGCTTTGCGTGGGTGCCACGATTCTTCAGCGAGCGCTGGGGCCAAAGGTTGTCGCTGCCGCGACAGGCGTTACTTTTCCCCACGGA
>CALCSA010000016.1 GCA_937894185.1 uncultured Clostridia bacterium
GCCGTAGTTGGAAAGGGAAGTGATTAGTACCAGCAACACGCCGGAGGAAATGGCGGGAATGGTCAGAGGCAGGGTGATCCTGCGGATGACGTAAAACTGCTTGGCACCGGCAATGCGGGCGCTTTCCTCCAGGGTGGGGTCCATCCGCTCCAAGGCGCTGACCACCTGCATGTAGACAAAGGGAAAGTAGTAAACCACCTCAATGATGATGATGCCCATGACGGTGTTGATGTTAAAAGGTGCAGAGGCCAGGTTAAAGGTGTTCATCAGCCAGCGGTTAACATAGCCGCCCCGGCCGGAGAACATCATATCCCACGCCATGGCCGCCAAAAAGGGAGGAATCATAAAAGGGATGGAGAAAAGGAACTTCATCACGCCTTTGAGAGGGATGTCGCTGCGGCCCAACAGCCAAGCAAAAAAGACGCCCACTGCCGTGGCCAAAGTGGTGGAAAACACCGCGATAATCAGGGTGTTCTTGATGGCGGTCAGGTTCTCTTTTTGCAGCAGGACGTTGAAGAACATCTGAAAATCAATTTTGCTGCCGTCCCAGAAAGCGTAGTAAATGATCATGAACACCGGCAGGATAACCACCGTAATTAAAATCAGGTAGCACAGCAGAGTCATAATCCGGTCCAGATTCAAAAAGCGGCGGCCTTCCAGATTTTCCAGATCGCAGTTTCTTTTTCTGGCAAACATCTTCATTCCGCTGCCGCCTCCTTTGCATCATAGTATTTTTCGTTGAGGAAGGTAAGGCCCACCTGCTGTCCTTCTACATATTCCTTACCGCTTAAAGCATCCAGAGTACTGCGCTGCACCCGCAGTTCCAAATCCCCCAGCCGCACAAAGTAGTTGTACAGACTGCCTAGGAACACCCCTTGCTCAATGGTTCCCTTCACCGGACTTGCGTCGTCAAAGACGATGTCCATGGGACGCACGCCCATGACCACGTTTTCTACGCCGTCCAGATAGCCCTCGGGATGGCTGTCCCGGTAGCAGACCCGACCCTTGCCGGTATCCATCCAGTACTTTTCCTCTCGCCGGGTGACGGGGATAAAGTTGGAGACTCCGATGAAGCTGAAGACAAACCGGTTGGCAGGGTTCTTGATGATCTCCTCGTCGGTGCCGATCTGACAGATGGAGCCGTCTTTTTCCATGATGACAATGCGGTCGCACAGCTGCATGGCCGCCTCCTGATCATGGGTGATGTAGATGATGGTAGTGTTTAGTCGCGACTGCATCAGGCGAATTTCCACCAGCATCTGCTCTCGGAGCTTGGCGTCCAGATTGGTGATGGGTTCGTCCATCACAATGATGTCGCCGGAGGAGGTGAGGGCCCGGGCGATAGCTACCCGCTGCTGCTGCCCCCCGGAAAGCTGGGAGGGCATGTATTTTTCGTAGCCGGTCATCTGCGCCTGTTCCAGCGCATAGGCCACCCGCTTTGGGATCTGATCCTTGGGCACCTTCCTCTTTTTGAGGGGATAGGCCACATTATCGTACACCGACATATGAGGCCAGATAGCGTAATCCTGAAAGACAATGCCAATTTTGCGGTTTTCCGGCGGGACGTTGATGCGTTCCTCCCGGCTAAAAACCGTTTTGCCGTTGACGGTGACCCTCCCTTTTTCCGGGTTGAGGAAGCCGCACAGGCTGCGGATCGCCGTGGTTTTGCCGCAGCCGGAAGGCCCCACAATACCTACAATTTCTCCCGGCTCCACCGCCAGAGAAAAATCCTGAAGCACAATGTGGTCGCCGTATTTGGCGCAGATATGTTCCAATGTTACTTTGGACAAGACGTTTTTCCCCCTTTCTATGTGATCCCCCTGTTCTGCCTGCCGCCGGACAGGGACTGCACCGGCACAGGTTGCGCCGGCCTTCCGTTTTGCCGGATTTGCGCCTGCTTGGGCAAAATGGGTATAAAAAGTGCTGGCATACAAATGTTTACCCCTTGTATGCCAGCACCAATCGTTGAGGTCTTTGTTTGTCAGAACTGGCGGAGTCTTAGCCCTTAAAGATGGCATCAAACCGATCCAGCAGCTCATTGCTCACCTTGGCCAGATCATTCCAGTCGATGGGCAGGGCCTTTTCGGCCACGTCGGTGGCGGACATCATGCCCTCGGGCAACTCAAGACCGTCTACGATGGGGGTGATGTTGTACTGGGTCAGCAGGGTCTGGCCGCCGTTGGGGTCCAAGATGAAGTCATACAGCAGCTGGGCCAGATCCAAATGAGGAGCGCCCTCGGGGATGGCGATGGGGCAGGGAACCGCTACAATGTCGGTGGTGTCGTGCCAGCCCAAGGGGGAACCTTCCGCGATCAGGTTCTTGGTGTTGTAGTCCACACCAAAAGCCAGCTTGTAAGCGCCGGAGGCCACACCGTTGTTGGTGGAACCGGAGCTGGACTGAAGCTCTGCGCCCAATTCCTTGAGCTTCTCGAAATATTCCCAACCATATTTTTCATGATTGGTCAGAGCGTAAACCAGAGCCTTGGTGGAGCCGGAACCGGTAGGGTCGGTGAGGACGATTTGGCCCTTAAAAGCATCGTTGAGCACTTCGTCATAGTTGTGGGGAGCTTCCGCATCGGAGCTGGTCATGGTGCTGAAGGTCATGCCCATCAGCAGCAGACGGGCGCCGCTGTAGTAGCCGTCCGCATCCTTAAACTTGTCGTTAATGCCCTCTGCAAAGGGGGATTCGTACTTGGTCAGGTGATCCTCGCTCTTCAGGGAGATCATGGCAGAGGGGTCGGCCAGCCAGGCGATGTCGCAGGCCACGGTGCCGGACTGGAACTCGGTAGCCAGCTTGGTGACGCATTTGCCGGAAGTCGCGGCGTAATAGTCCAGAGTTACGTTGGGGTACTTGGCCTCAAAAGCTTCCTTCAGAGCGATGATAACATCTTCACCGGTGGAGGAGTAGAGCATTACGGTACCTTTGTAGCTGGCGGGATCAACCGCGGTTTCGTCGGTGCTGCTGCTTTCCGCAGGGGCTGCATCGGTGGGAGCATCCGCCACAGACTGCGGGGCGGTAGAGGAAGGCGCTTCGGGGTTTCCGGAGCAGGCCGCTGTTGCCAAAAGCATCAGCCCTGCCAGAACAAGTGCCATCACCTTTTTAATCATTGATACCTTCAGTCCTTTCTTCTTCATCAAGCCACTTCGTTGTTTTATGAACCCATACTGTTGACTTTGGATCGGGCCGGCAGCTGGGACTCTTGCCCCTGTGCCTGCCCTGCCTAAATCCATCTTAATAGACCCTAACAACGTTGTAAAGTGCAAAAAACGGACTTTTTTTGCATGTTCGAAAATTGGATTATTTTATATTTTGAAGCGGATTAACTATATGATATAATGGAAAACAGAAGGAAGGTGTGCAATTTTATGAAAAAAGAGCGGTTTCGCTTTGCACGGGCAGGGGGCAGAACCTCGATTTCCCTGCGGTTCAATACTGTGGTTTTGTCTTGTTTTGTGCTGATTGCAGCCTTTTTGGGGCTGCTGTACCATCAGTTTCAGAAGGTGCTGCTGGAGTCCATCAACAACCTCAACACCGAATTTGTAGCTCAGGTGAGCGCCACCTCCGGCTTTGCGGAAGAGTTTTTGCAGAACATGGCCAACCAGATCTTCTACACCCATTCGGTTTCCAAGCTCCGCTCCTATCAGGAACTGACCAACAATCAGGTCATCGAGGGCATCCGAGAGCTGAACTCCTTTGCAGCTTCCAGCACCATCATCGATTCCATTTACATATTCAACGGCAAGCAGGACTATGTCTACAGCACCTCCTCCACCGGGGCGGTGAGTGACACCAGCGATTCCTTTGCCGATCAGGCGGCGGTGGAGCTGTTTACCCAGCGCAGTGCCGCCCAGCGTCTGGTCCCCATCCCCCGATACTCCCGCTCCGCCAACCGCTCCAGCAACCGGGAGCTTTACTCCTTCCTGTTTTTTGAGTTGGACAGCTCCGACAACCCCCGGGATAACGCCATCATGTTCAACATCAGCAAAAACTGGTTTACCAAGCTTTACTTCAGCAACGATCCGGGGAACCGGGCGTTTATCGTCAGCGGGGAAAAGGAGCTTATCGCCCTCCAGGACGGCCTTTCCACCGATGAGTGCCAAAGCCTTTCCGACCGGGTGCTCCCCATAGCCCAGCGGGGCGACGACAGCGGATACTTTGTCTATACAGCCCAAAATGGCGAAAAGAGCCTCTGCTTCTTTTCCATCATGGGCAGCCACGACTGGTATTATGTCAAGACTGTGGGCTACGACCAGTGCCTTAGCGACCTGAAGGATATCGAGAAAGAGGCCATGATGTTTCTGGCGGTGGGATTTGCGGTCCTCTTTGCTGGGGGGGCCATCATCTCCCTCAACATCTACCTGCCCTTTCAGCAGGTGGCCAACCGCCTTTCCCTCATCGAGCCCGGGGCCTCTCAGGATACCAGCCTGCTGCTGGACAGCCTCAACCGGCTGATCGAGACCAGCTCCAGCGCCGACCGGGTGCGGGATTCCCTGCAGGCTATGGTGCGGGGGGAGGTGCTGGAGGGGCTGCTGCAGGGAAGCCGCCAGTTCGAAAATCCCGCCGCCCTGATTGGGGAATACGACCTTAACCTCACCGGCGATGCGCCTCTGATACTATGCCTGGCCAGCGGCCTGCGGATGCCTCAATATCTGGAGTGTGCCCGGGAGACCATCCCATACAGGGAGGGTGTGGTGATACAAAACGAATACACCGTCCTGTTTTTGCAGCCCACCGACCCTTCGTCCCTTTCCCCGGCGCTGCAGCAGTTGTGTGCCCGTTACCCCAGCGTCTGGTTTATCATCAGCCCCGAAATCACCGATTGGCACACGCTGCCCCAGGCTTACGAAAAACTGCTGGAAACCTTCCACCTGCGGTTTCTCTTTCCCCGGGAGAAGCTCCTGTTTTCCGAAACCTTCGGTGAGCTGGACAACTCCTCCGCCGTTTTAGAACAGAAGATAGACTCCATCCTTTCCGCTTTAAAAAAGGGATATGGCAACAAAACCATAGAGGCTTATCAGGATTTTGTCGCCTGCTTTGCCGGACAAAGCTACCGGAGCATCTCCTATGCTCTGACTGCCCTTTCCAACGCCGTTTTTAAGCTCTACTTCGAGGTATTCCCCAACCAAGGGGGCTCCTGTGAAGCTTCCTGCCGGGAGTTTGAACAGCAGCTGACCACTCTGGTGGATATCGATACTCTCAACCACACCTTTGAGGGGCTATTTACACAGATTGCCGAGCAGCTTCAGAAGGAGCGGCAGGCCAAGCAGGGCAACGCCATGGGGGACATCATGAATGCCATTCAGGAATCTTGCTGCGACCCCAACCTTTCCTCTCAATCTTTGGCTGACCGTTTTGGTCTTTCCTCCGCCTACCTCTGCCGCCTCTTCCGCCAGGTGAACGGCTGCTCCCTGATGGATTATATCAATCAGCTGCGGATGATCAAGGCACAGGAAATCCTTTCCGACCCTTCTGTCAAAGTCAAAGATGTCCCCGAACAGATCGGCATCGAAAACAAGCAGTACTTTTTTATACTCTTCAAGCAGACCACAGGTCAGACTCCCAAGCAGTTTCAGACCGCCCTGCAAGAAAAAAAGTCTGCCGTTCTGGTATGACTTTAGCATTCCCCCAAGAGAAAGGCTTAGACTTCATCGGTAGATCAGCGCAGGGTGGAGGGCTTTCTTCCCTGCGGGAGACTTCCTTCAACCGATCCAAGCAACCGGAGACCGGCGGGCTCCGCCCAACCTCCACCTTAAAGGCTCTGTGCCAATTGTCCTTTGAAACAGCCTGAAAAACTTATAATGCCACAAAAGTCCTCCGGTTACGCCGGAGGACTTTTTGTGTCAAGAGATGCCGCCAATTTCTATCGGTTGGCAAAGTCTGCGCCCTGTGCACTTCCTTGCCCTGTCGCAGACTACGGGAATTCATTTGCATGCCCCTCATCGGAAGGGGGCTCAGTTAAAAATCCAGCCTTTCCGGCGACCGGCGGCAAACACCTGTCACACCCCGGGCCGCCAGTTCTTGCAGCAGCGTGCCGCAGTTTTCCTGCGGGGTGTGAAAGAGCATTGCCTGTTTTGCGCCCAGCTGTTCCGCCAGCTTCAGGGCATCCGCCTCATCCTGATGCGCCTTGATGGTAATTCGCTCCGCCTGCACCGTCACTCCGTTTTCGGTTCGGTAACCATCCTCGAAGATCAGCGAACCCATCACCCCTTTGGAGGTGTGGCCGGTGATAATGATCTTATCTGACGGGCAGCCCTTCATCCGCTCATAGTAAAACAGAGCCGCCTTGCTGGTGAGCATACCGTCCGGGGTCAAAATAACACCGCCTTCCGATAAGGCTTGCTCCCGCTGCCTGTCACTGCTCAAGGAATGCACCGGAAGATTCTTGGCCCATCCCCAATCCTTCCCTTCGTGCAACCACTGCCGCTCTTTGAGTAGTGCATCGGCCCGGCGCAGCACATCCTCCTCAACCCAAATGGAGACATCTTGCAGGGCCTGACTCAGATACAGCAGGATATCGCAGCCCCGGCCATTGGGGGGCACTGGAAGCAACACCCGGCCTCCCGCAGCGGCTGTTACCTTCACCGACTGCAGCAGCGCTTCATATTGGGTCTTCTGGCA
>CALCSA010000017.1 GCA_937894185.1 uncultured Clostridia bacterium
CCGGAAGGGGCAGCATGTCAAGGAGTTTGACGCCGCCCGCCGTTCGGGATACGCCCGGGTGCGGGTAGACGGCAGCATCTATGACCTTTCTGAGGACATCAAGCTGGATAAGAACAAAAAGCACACCATCGAAATTGTTGTGGACCGCTTGGTGGTAAAGGAGGACGTTCGCTCCCGGCTGGCCGACTCTCTGGAAACAACTCTGTCGGTGTCGGGGGGGCTGGTCACTGTCAACATCTCTGAGGGGGAAGACATGATCTTTTCCCAGAACTACGCCTGCCCCGACCACGGAATCTCCATCGAGGAGCTTGCTCCCCGGATGTTCTCCTTCAACAACCCCTTTGGAGCCTGTCCCAAATGCACCGGGCTGGGAGTCTACCTCAAAGTGGACCCGGCTCTGATTCTCCCCAACAAAAACCTTTCCATTCGGGATGGGGCCATCAAGGCTTCCGGCTGGTATTACGCCGAGGGCGGTATTGCCCAGATGTACTACGAGGCTTTGGCAAAGCGCTATGGTTTTTCTCTGGACACACCTGTGGGGGAACTGCCGGAGGAGATTATCGATATCCTGATGTACGGCAACAACGGGGAAAAGCTGACCATGCAGCGAGACAATGGAGTGATGGCGGGGAGCTATACCGCCTCCTTTGAGGGGATTGTCCACAATCTGGAGCGACGCTATGCCCAGACCGAAAGCGAGTGGATGCGGGAAGAAATCCGCATGCATATGACCGAGCTGCCCTGCCCCGAATGCCACGGCAACCGCCTCAAGCCGGAATCTTTGGCGGTGACCATAGGCGGCATGAACATCATCGACTTCACCAAGATGAGCATTGATCAGGCCATTGAGTTCACCAACCAAAAGAAGCTCAGCGACCGGGAGATGATGATCGGCCAGGAAATCTTCAAGGAAATCGAGGAGCGGCTGCGCTTTTTGCAGGGCGTTGGGCTGGGATACCTCACACTCTTCCGAAACAGCGGAACCCTTTCCGGCGGAGAAAGCCAGCGGATTCGTCTGGCCACCCAGATCGGCTCCAGTCTGGTGGGGGTGCTGTACATCTTGGACGAGCCCAGCATCGGGCTTCATCAAAAGGACAACCACAAGCTGATTGCCGCCCTGAAGAATCTGCGGGATTTGGGCAACACCCTCATTGTGGTGGAGCACGACGAGGACACCATGTACGCCGCCGACTACATTGTGGACATCGGCCCCCGGGCGGGAATTCACGGCGGCGAGGTGGTGGCCGTGGGAACGGTGGAGGAGATCATGGCCTGCCCCGAAAGCATCACCGGGCAGTACCTGTCCGGTCAGATGAAGATTCCCGTTCCCGCAGAGCGCCGGAGTCCCGACGGCCGCTATCTGGTGGTGAAGGGGGCGCGGCAAAACAACCTGAAAAACATTGATGTCTCCATTCCTCTTGGGGTAATGACGGCGGTAACCGGAGTTTCCGGTTCGGGGAAATCCTCCCTCATCAACGATATTCTCTACAAAAGGCTGGTGCAGGACCTGAACCGGGCCAGAGCTTTTCCCGGCGAGTGCGATGCCATCGAGGGCATCAAGCAGCTGGACAAGGTGATTGCCATCGACCAAAGCCCCATTGGGCGCACTCCCCGCTCCAATCCCGCCACCTACACCGGCATGTTCACCGACATCCGCACCGTCTTTTCCCAGACAAACGCCTCCAAAATGCGGGGCTACGGCCCGGGGCGCTTCTCCTTCAACGTCAAGGGGGGCCGCTGCGAGGCCTGTGAGGGAGACGGCATCATCAAAATCGAGATGCACTTCCTCCCCGATGTCTATGTCCCCTGCGAGGTCTGCAAGGGCAAGCGGTACAACCGGGAGACCCTGGAGGTCAAATACAAGGGCAAAACCATCTACGATGTGCTGGAAATGACGGTGGAGGAAGGCCTTGAGTTCTTCGGCAACATCCAGAAGATCAAGCGCCGCCTGCAAACCCTCTACGATGTAGGACTGGGGTACATTAAAATCGGCCAAAGCTCCACCACCCTTTCGGGAGGTGAGGCCCAACGGGTCAAGCTGGCCACCGAACTTTCCAAGCGGCCCACCGGCAAGACCGTGTACATTCTGGATGAGCCCACCACCGGGCTCCACAGCGCCGATGTTCACATGCTCATCCAAGTGCTTCAGCGGCTGGTGGATTCGGGCAACACCGTCATCCTCATCGAGCACAATCTGGATGTCATCAAAACTGCCGACCACATCATTGATCTGGGCCCCGACGGCGGCACAGGCGGTGGTTTGATTGTGGCTCAGGGTACCCCGGAGGAAGTGGTCAAGTGTAAGGAGTCCTACACCGGGCAGTATCTGGCCAAGGTGTTGGAACAGGCAGCCGCTTCCAAGTAAAACAGGAAAAGGACCTTGAGCATTAATGCTCAAGGTCCTTTTTGCGGGGCTGGCTTTCTCCCTTGTTATGGCAGTGCAGTCAACAGGAGGGAGTGGACTCTTTGCTCCGCAGGAGGGCAACCTCCTCCAAAATTTTCTCATCGGTTTCGTTTCTGCAGCCAAGGGTGTAGGCCCCCCGGCGCACTGCTTCTATGTAATCTTGGATGTGTTTTACCGGTTGCTCCAGCAGCACCCAAGAGGCGCACTCCTGCCCCTTGCGGTGGGTGTCGGAGCCGCAGAGAGGATAAAGGTGGGGTTGATGGCGAAAGGCCTCCAAAGATGCCTCGTTGAAATTTTTGTATTGACCACCTCCAACCCGTGAACGCAGTCCAGCCGGACGAACCGGTTGCCGTCCCGAAAAGGATGGGCCTGCACAATGAGCAGATCATCTTGGAAACGCTGGAAAAATTCCACCGGCCCCATCCGGAAGGGATAGGGGTGTGCCCGCAACCACGCCTCGTCAATGCCGTAGACCAAATAATCGTTGTCGTTTTCGGCAAAGCGGAGTTCTGCGGCCAGAAGCACCTGAATTCCCACCTCGTCGCCCCGCTTTTTCGCCCGCCTGTAGCCGTCTAAAAAACGGTCCACGCAGGTGTCCCAATCGTCATAGCAATAGAGCAGGGAGATGTATTCTTGATGAAGGTGGTCGGTGATAATGATACCGTCATATCCCGCTGCCTTGTAGCGGTCCACCAGATCGGCAGCGGGAATTCTGCCGCACTTGCTGGTTTCCGCCGTATGCATATGCACATCGAATTGATAGAGTCTGCTCATTTCATCAACCTTTCCTACCCGATACTGCGGTTCTGTCCCCTGAAGATCAATGCCGCAAACGTTTTCGCTCATTTATTATACAACGCAGCCTATCCCCTTGTCAAATGGGATTCTTTGAGTTCTGTCGGCCTCTTAAATGCTTTTCAGCCGTTTTCTAAATCACAGTGTGCTTTTCATCCAGAAGCAGCGCCTCTGTTTGACAAAGTCTCGGAATTCCCTTATAATTAAACTAATTGTCGCAAACGTTTACAATACGTACTACGCCGATGCGGGGAAAGGACTGGAAATTGTGATTAAAGCGGTTGTGTTTGATATGGGCGGGGTTATTTTTAGCCACCGGTACAGTCTGGAGCGGGCTGTGGCTCACGCCGCCCAAACCATTGAATGGCTAAAGGAATATAATATCCACATCAAAGAGTCCCCCTCGGAGTTTGCCCGCAAACTGGAGGAAGCCGATCAGGACCGCCGCCACGACACCGAACAGCAGCTGCGGGAAATCCCCCCGCTGGAAGCCCTGTGCGACTACTATCTGCGGGACTACGCCCCTTCCCCAAAGGTTTTGTTTCCCATTGCCGAGGAGTTTTGCTTTCGCCGCTGCGACCAATGCTACGAGGCTACCCCCAGCCCCGGACTTCTGGAATGCGTCCGGGGCCTGCGCAAACAAGGGCTGCGCCTTGGGGTGATCTCCAACACCGTTTCCCGCACCTACATGATGTCCAAGCTGGCGGAGTTCGGCGTGGCAGGCTATTTTGAATACGTGCTTCTTTCAAGCGTCTGCGGGTTGCGCAAGCCCGACCCCGCCATTTTTGAGCTGTGCCGAACCACCATGGGGCTCAAAAAAAGCGAAATGGCTTATGTAGGGGATACCATCTCCCGGGATGTGATCGGCACTCTTGACGCAGGCTGGGAGCTGATGATTCGCATGGCCGCCCCCAATCCAAGGGCTCATGTGGTCAAGCGGGAGCAGGCTTTGGAGGGCTGCGGCTACCAGCCCCACCACTTTATCCGAGAGCTGCCTCAGGTGGTGGAGATTATCCGCGCCAAAAACGCGGAGCTGTCCTACAGTTCCCCCTGAACTTGCCTTCTGCCGGTGGATGATGGCCTTTCCCCGGCTGATGGTTGGAACATAATGAGCGCAGAGAGCGGTGTTCCGCTCTCTTTTTTTGCGTCCGGAACCACAGTCAGCCCTTGCATATTTGGCTCCAACTGCTATACTAAAAGAACACTGGATTAAGACTACATCAACGCCCGGGATTTCCGGTTTTCACTGGGCCGGGCAAGGAGATGAGCCGTTGAGGATACACATCAAATCGGGCTTTCTGCTGCGGCAGCAAGAAATCTGGAACGCCCAACAGCAGGACCTGTTTATTGAGAATGGACGGATTGTGGGAATCGGGCAGGCTCCTGTCGGTTTTTCCCCCGAAAAGGTAATCGATGCCCGGGACAAGCTGGTGATGCCGGGGCTGATTAACAGTCATACCCACGCTTATATGTCGGTGTTTCGCAACTACGCCGACGATTTAAGCTTTGAGGACTGGCTGTTCGGCAAAATCATGCCGGCAGAGGACGCTCTGGAGCCGGAGGATGCCTACTGGTGCAACCTTCTCTCCTGTCTGGAGATGATCGCCACCGGAACCACCTGCTTTTTGGATATGCACATGTTTCCGGGTCAGAGTGTGCGGGCGGTGCAGGAATCGGGGATGCGGGCGGTGATTTCTCGTGGGCTGGTAGGGAAAACGCCTGACGATCCCGCCGCCACCCTGCGGCTGAGCCAAGCCTTTGAGGAGATGGAAGCCGCCAAAGGCAACGACAACATCCGCTTTATGCTGGCTCCCCACGCCATCTATTCCTGCGGCGGCCCCCTGCTGAAGCATCTGGGGGAACTGGCCCGGGAGAAGAACCTCGGGCTTCACATTCATGTGGCGGAATCCCAAAACGAATACGATAACTGCCTCAAAGAAAATGGGTGCTCCCCGGTCCAATATCTGGATTCACTGGGTGTGTTTCAGGTTCCCACTGTGGCGGCCCACTGTGTCCATCTCACCGGCGAGGACATGGATATTCTGGCCCGGCGGGGTGTTGCGGTAGCCACCAACCCGGTGAGCAACATGAAGCTGGGCAACGGCTTTGCCCCCGTCCCCGCCCTGCTGGAAAAGGGCGTCAACCTCTGCGTGGGCACTGACGGAGCCTCCAGCAACAACGTCCTCAACATGTTCCGGGAGCTTTCCATTCTGGCCCTCGTCCACAAGGGGGCGGATCAAAAGGCCCGGTGCATCTCTGCCGGGGAGGCTCTGCAAATGGGAACACTGGGCGGTGCCAAGGCTCTGGGGCTGGGGGAAATCACCGGCTCCATCCAAGTGGGCAAGCAGGCCGATCTGGTGATTTTGGACCTGACAAAGCCTTGGCTTCAGCCCGTTAACGATATCCCCGCCTCTCTCATCTACTCCGCTAACGGATCAGAGGTGGAAACGGTGCTGGTAGGCGGAAACGTGCTGATGGAGCAGGGCGAATACACCACCTTGGATCAGGAGAGAATCCGGGCCGAGATGGAGCGAATCCGATGCAAATATTTGAAATAGAACGATTTAAGCCGATACAGGAGGCAACCGATGAGCATCATCAGAGAGATTGCGCTGGCCTCGGAGGGTCACAAGAAAATCGCGTGGGTGGAAGGGCATATGCCGGTGCTGCGCAGCATCCGGGAGGAGTTTGAGCGGGATCAACCCTTTGCCGGGAAGAAGATCGCTCTTTCCATCCATCTGGAGGCCAAAACCGCCTACCTTTGCAAGGTGCTGGCGGCAGGGGGAGCCCAGATGCATGTAACCGGCTCCAATCCCCTTTCTACTCAGGACGATGTGGCCGCCGCCTTGGTGGAGGATGGGCTGACCGTCTGCGCCTGGCATAACGCCACCCCCGAGGAGTACCGCAGCCACATCCGGGAGACGGTGAGCTGCGGCCCCGACATTGTCATTGATGACGGCGGCGATCTGGTGGAAATGCTCCACAGCGAATTCCCCCACCTGTGCCAACAGGTAATTGGCGGCTGCGAGGAAACCACCACCGGAGTGCTGCGTCTGCGGTCCATGGACCGGGACGGAGCCTTAAAATTCCCCATGATTATGGTCAACGACGCCCAGTGCAAGTTCCTGTTCGACAACCGCTACGGAACCGGGCAATCGGTATGGGACGGCATCAACCGCACCACCAACCTGATTGTGGCGGGTAAAACCGTGGTGGTATGCGGCTACGGCTGGTGTGGCAAGGGAGTTGCCATGCGGGCCAAGGGATTGGGCGCCAAGGTCATCGTCACCGAGATCGACCCCATCAAGGCCATTGAGGCCATCATGGACGGCTTTGAAGTGATGCCCATCCTAAAGGCGGCGGAACACGGCGACTTCTTTGTCACCGTTACCGGCTGCCGGGACGTGATAACAGGA
>CALCSA010000018.1 GCA_937894185.1 uncultured Clostridia bacterium
AACGGGTGCGGGCCGCCTGTGCCCTGTCGGCGGGATACGACCTGATTTTGGAGCTGCCGGTGGCTTGGTCTATGGCTCCTGCTCCCACCTTTGCCCGGGGGGCGGTGGGGATGCTGGCGGCCTGTGGCTGCGTGGAGGCTCTCTGCTTTGGCAGCGAAAGTGGGGACAGCCCTCTGCTGGAAGCTTTGGCCGGGGCGGTGGAGGATGAGCGGGTGGGGCAGGCGCTGCGCCTGCGTCTGACTCAGGGGATGACCTTTGCCAAGGCCCGGGAGCAGGCGGTGGAAGAAGTTTACGGCAGCGCCCTTTCCTCCCACCTCAAAAACCCCAACGACCTGCTGGGGGTGGAGTATCTGCGGCAGGCAAAAGCCATAGGCTGGAATCCCCGGCCCATGGTGACCCGGCGGCTGGGGGCTGCCCACGATGCTACCGCTCCCTCCGGCAGAATCGCCAGCGCCTCCTGGCTGCGGACTTATGGGGAAAACCGGGGGCTGCTGGCCCGGTACATGCCTGCCTCCTGCGCTGCCCTGCTGGACTGCGCCCGGGAGGACGGCCTCTTTCCCGCCCGGCTCCAGACGCTGGAAACCGCGATTCTGGCCCGGCTGCGCAGTCTTGGGCAGGAGAAGCTGGCGGGGCTTCCCGATCTTTCCGAGGGGCTGGAAAACCGCTTCTACACTGCCGTTCGCTCGGCGGGAAGCTTGGAGGAGCTGACCTTTTCCCTCAAGACCAAGCGGTATACCATGGCCCGCATCCGGCGGCTGATTCTCTCTGCCTTTTTGGGCCTTACCCCCGGGGATTCGGCGGGAACCCCGCCCTATCTCCACATTCTGGGCTTCAACCAGCGGGGGAGGGAAATTCTGTCCCAAATGGGCAGTCATGCCGCCTTGCCCTGTCAGGCCTCCCTGGCCCGCCTGGAAAAGCTGGGGGGCCGCTGCAAAGAAACCGCCCGTCTGGAAAGCAGAACCACCGACCTTTACGGGCTGGCCCTGCCAAAGCCCTTGCCCTGCGGCTACGACTGGATGGCCACCGGCAACTGGAAGCACAGCCCCGGCCGCCGATAAAACTTTCCCGGCAAATATTAAACAGCGACCCTTCAAAGGTCGCTGTTTCGGTAGCGGCACCGTATGCTCGGGGGTGGGAGATTCCCGCCTTGGAAAGTCAAGCCCCACCGGTGGGATTTGATTTTTTGTACTCCTTGGGCAAAGGCTTTCCGCAGTGGGGGCAGGTGCAGACCTCAGATTCCGGGGGCTGGGGCCAGCTGAGGTGGATATCCTTGGAGGCAGCCGATTCCTGCTGCTGTTGCGGCGGGGCAGGGGGCATTTTGGGCGATTCCGGCGGGGGAGCTTCCTGTAGAGGGGGCGGGGCGGAGGGATGCTCTGCCTGGGGCTGCAAGTGCTCGGCAGGGGTAAACACACCCCAGAACATGTGGCCAATTTCTTCGTTGCAGGCGGGGCAGCGGGCATCGTACTCGATGACGGCGTTGTCAAACTTCTTCATATTCTTCTTGATCAGGTGATCTTCCTGCAGATAGGCATTGCAGTTGGGGCAAAACATACCCAGGCCTCCCATCACATTGCTGCACTCTATTATAGTGGAAAACGGAGCAAAAGAAAAGGGAAAATATCAGCAAGGCTCGTTCTTTTCAGGCATGAAAAAAGTTTCTTTTGCGCATACTATCTGCAGAGTATGCCGAGGAAAGGAAACGGTGCAATGCCCCTGATTCTGCTGGAGGATGTGCAAAAAATCTACAATCCCGGCCCGGGGGAAGTGCGCGCCCTGGACGGTGTCAGTCTGGGGATCGAGGCGGGGGAGCTGGTGGCGGTGATCGGCCAGAGCGGCTCGGGAAAATCTACCCTGATGAATATGATGGGCTGTCTGGATATGCCCACAGCGGGGCGCTATCTTCTGGACGGGCAGGAGGTGGGCTCCCTGTGTGACGATACCCTTTCTAAAATACGCAACCACAACATCGGATTTGTCTTTCAGGGATTCAACCTGATTCCCAGCCTGACTGCGCTGGAAAACGTGGAGCTTCCCCTTTTATACCGGGGCATCGGCCGGGAAACCCGCCGCCTGATGGCTCTGGAGGCTTTGAACCGGGTGGGTCTCACCGCCCGAAGCCACCACCGGCCTCCCCAAATGTCGGGGGGGCAGCAGCAGCGAACCGCCATCGCCCGGGCCATTGCTGCACGGCCCCCCATCATTTTGGCAGACGAGCCCACCGGCAATCTGGACAGCACCTCGGGGACCGAGATCATGGAAATTTTACAGGAGCTGAACCAGGAGGGCAAAACCGTGGTGCTGATCACCCACGACAGTGAGGTAGCCACTCAGGCCGGACGGATTGTGCGGATTCACGACGGCCGGTTGGCTCAAGACAGCGCTGTCCCCGTCAAAAAAGCCCAATAATCCAAGAAGGGTCTGCTCTCGGAGGGAAAGCAGACCCTTGGTGTTGGCGCCGTTACCTACAGCCCGTAAAGCTGCTGTAAAAACTGGCGGAGGGTTTCTTCGCTCATGGCACCCCGGTAGGCGCCCTCCACATTGCCCTCGGCGTCGATAAACACCGTGGTGGGGAAGGAATTGATTCCGTAAGTGGTGAGAGCCTCCTGATTTTCGTCAAACCAAACGGTGAAGGTAAAGCCCTCTTCGCCAATGTACTCCTGCGCCGTTTCCCGGGTTTCGGTGTAGGAGCCGCTGGTTCCAACCATGTCCACCATCAAAAAACGCAGGGTGTCGTTGCCGTACTCGGCAGCCACTTTGTCAAAGTCGGGCATTTCCATCCGGCAGGGAGGACACCAGCTGGCCCAAAAGTTGAGGACAACGGGGACAGTGCCCAGTTGATCGGAAAGCTTGACCTCGTTGCCGTCGGCATCGTAGGCGGTAAAGTCGGGAGCGGGAATCTTCTCCGGCTCATCCTCCGGCTGGCTGCCCTCCTCCCCGGCAGCACTTTCTGACTGTGAGGGAACGGCCAAAGGCACCTGAGGAGTCACTTGCTTGGAAAGATACCGGTAGCCCAGCACTCCCGTGGCCAAAACCAATCCAAAGGCGACCAGTAAAAACAATAATTTACGCATCATCAATCTCCTGTTCCGGCAATTTTACAGCAGGGAAACCAGCAAACGGTCCAGCCATCCGCCGATCATGGCGATGCCCACCAGCACCAGAAAGGCCCCGCCAATGCGGTTGATGGTGGACATATGCCGCTTGAGAAAGGCAAAGGCCTCGGTCATCTTTTCCAGCAGCAGGGCGGCCATGACAAAGGGAATACCCAGCCCCAGAGAAAAGCACAGCAGCATCAGCACTCCGGTGAGAGTATGCCCAACGCCCGCCGCCATCAACAAAGCGGCGCTGAGAAAGACGCCGATGCAGGGAGTCCAGCCCACCGAAAAGATCACCCCAAAAAGTACAGAGGAAAAGAAATTCAGCCGCCCCAGCCGGTTGGGATTCATCCGAAAGCCCTTGAGCAGCCGGGCGATAGGGGCGGGAATCAGTCCCGCGTAGATCAGCCCCAGCAGGATGGAGAACACCCCGGCCACCTGCATAATGGGCCTCTGATGGGAGGATAGGAACTTCCCCACGGTTCCCGCGGCGGCTCCCATGGCCATAAATACCAGGGTAAAGCCCAACACAAAGCCCAAAGCGTTGCTCAGCGCCTTTCGGCGGCCGGAACCTGCGGAAAAGTATGCAATATAAATGGGCAGCATGGGAAGCATACAGGGGGAGACAAAGGTTCCCACCCCTTCGAGAAAGACCAGAAGATATTGCACAACATCACCTCCGGCGGAAGAATCTTCCATAATAAAAATATTAGGTAACAGTATATCAACTTTTGCTCCCCAATGCAAATCTTTCGGGGTAGAACAAAAACTTTTTTTAGGCAAGGTTTTGCGGCGGTGTGTCCCAAAGGCGACGCAAAGCACGCAGGCTGTCGGAAAAGCCGCTGTTTAAGGGCTTTTCCGACAGCCTGCGCTGCCTGCTGCATCTGCCATGGCAAGGCGAAAAAGGGAGAAGGCACGGACTTTAAGCTGAAAAATGGGCACGGTATGTATCAGTCCTTTTTGATTTTAAAAATCATCCGCAGCAGGGGAGACAGAAAGCGGGGGCTTTTGAATACAACGATCTTCATAGGGGCACCTCCGTTACATCAAGTGGTGGATTGCTAACAGCCGCGCAGGGTAACGCCGACATAGATGAGGATGACGGCGGCAACAAACAGGGCCAGCCGGACCGAACAGACAAGGGCAAGCAAAAGCCCAAAGCCAAAGGCTGTCAAGAACAGGGTCAGGCCGTCCCGTCCACAAGGTCTTTGTCTTCTTCTCATCGCCGCCACATCCTTTCCGGAAGCCAAGTCGGAAGGCAGGAAAAAAACACCTTTCCCTGCTCCCAGAACGGGTTTGCTCCAGTATACGCAAAGTCACGCGGTTGTGTTACTTTTCACCGGGAATTCCGAAAAAAATCTTTGCTTTCCCTTTAAAATGGTGTAGAATAAATCCAGCGAAACTGCAAAGGAAGTGGATGAGATGAACGCGGAGATTTTATGTGTGGGAACCGAGATTCTGCTGGGGGATATTGTCAATACCAACG
>CALCSA010000019.1 GCA_937894185.1 uncultured Clostridia bacterium
CTGTGGAAGAGGAACTGGGAGATTTGCTTTTTTCTGCGGTAAATGTTTCTCGCCTGAAACGAATAGACCCGGAGCAGGCACTGACCAAATCCTGCGACAAGTTTATTCGCCGCTTTGAACAGGTGGAAAAGCTGGCTGCAGCAAAAGGAGTTAAAATGGAAGAAGCATCCATCCAAGTTCTGGACAGTCTCTGGAAAGAGGCAAAAAACACTGAACAAAAAACTTTGGAGGTATTAAAAAAATGACAAAGGCAGAATTGATCAGCGCTGTAGCCGAAAAATCCAATCTTACCAAAAAGGACAGCGACAAAGCCGTTACCGCTGTTATCGACGCAATTACCGAGGCTCTGGTGGACGGGGAAAAGGTTTCTCTGGTTGGGTTTGGTACATTTGAGGTAAAGGACAGGGCTGCCAGAAAGGGCATCAATCCCCGCACCAAGGAGCCCATGCCGATCCCTGCCAGCAAGCTGCCTGCTTTTAAGGCCGGTAAAGCCCTCAAAGAAGCTGTCGCAAAGTAATGCCTCTATCCTATAGGGTGAAAACTCTGGGAGCCGTATCGTGCGGCTCCTTGTTTTTTTAGTGGAAAGGGTGAAAATAATGAGATTGGATAAGTACCTAAAGGTTTCCCGCCTGATCAAACGGCGCACCGTGGCCAACGAGGCCTGCGACGCCGGACGGGTGTCAGTCAACGGCAAGGTGGCCCGGGCCTCCTACGATGTGAAGGAGGGGGACCTGATTGAAATCGCACTGGGGCAGAAGCCTCTCAAAGTAAAGGTGCTGGAGGTTCGGGAGCATGTGGCCAAGGAGGGAGCCGCCGGGCTTTATCAGGTGATTGAGGAGTAAAACCCCCGCTGCCCGGCGCAAATGCGAGGCCAATCCGGGGTTTACCGCCATGGCTGTTTCTAAACCATTCTTGTCCCGCATATACATGATAGGGAAGTATTGTGTTTTATGGGAGGCAGGAAAGATGGCAGAAGAAAAAAAGGTATTTAAAACAGCCCACAACGTCATCATGGAAAGCCGCAGAAACCTGACGGTGACCGGGGTGATGGACATCGACAGCTTTGACGAGGAAAGCGTCATTGTCTTTACCGAGCTGGGGGAGCTGACCATCCGGGGGGGCAACCTACATATCAACAAAATTGATGTCAACACCGGGGATCTTTCCATGGAAGGGGAGATCGACAGCCTTTCCTATTCCGAAAACCGTCCTCAGAAGGGTGGAGGCTTCTTTTCGAAGCTGTTCCGGTAAGGGGGCGGCGGCGTCTTGGAACTGGGGATTTATCTGGCGGAGCAGACTATACACTTCTTGCAGTCCATTCTGCTGGGAGCAGCCTTTGGTCTTTTATACGATAGCTTTCGCATCACCCGCATAGCGGTGCCCACGCCCCGGGGTGTGGTGTTTGCCGAGGATGTCCTTTTCTTTATGGCCTGTGCAATTTTATCCTTCTTTTTCCTGATGAGTACTCTGGACGGCAAGCTGAGGCTGTTCCTCTTTGTAGGGATCGGCTTGGGATCTTTGCTCTACTCCCTCACCCTGAGCGTGGTGGTGATGAAGGTCAGCCAGATAATCATCAAAATGGTCAAGGCGGTACTGGATATGCTGATGCGGCTGATTTTTCGGCCGGTTTACCGCCTTATCTATTGGATTAGCAGACAACTACTCCGTCCGGTGCGCTTTTTGGCACGCTTTTTGAAAAAAACATGCCAAAGATGCAAATACCGCTTGAAAGTGCGGCGCAAAGTGTTGTATAATCAATTGAGAAGCGTGCTAGTGCCAAAAGACGTTAAAAAGAGGAAATCTGCCCATGGCTCGCAAAAAAACAAGCCGTAAAAATTTAATATTCCGAATTTGTATTTTTGCATTTGTGGCTTATGCGGCGGTGCTTTTAATCGACCTGCAGGTAAGTCTGGCTTCACGCAAGGAGGAACTGGTGGGTCTGCAGGAAAAATTTGAGGTGCGGAGGATTGCCAACAAAGAACTGGAGCGGCAGCTTCAGCAGGGGATGGACATGGAGTACATCGAGCGCATTGCCAGAGAAAAGCTGGACTATGTTGCCCCTGACGAAAAGGTCTATATTGATTATTCCGGTAGCTAGGCCGCGTCCGGCGGCCAGTAAATATAGTTTGAGAGAATGTTTTGATACCAAGGAGGAAATTTTAGTCATATGCAGCTTGAAATAGGTGCGATTGTCGAGGGTAAAGTAACCGGTATTACAAAATTTGGGGCCTTTGTGGAGCTTCCCGGAGGCAAAACAGGGATGGTGCATATTTCGGAGGTCTCCAATGCCTACGTAAAGGAGATCAGCGATCATCTCAGCGAGAATCAGATGGTCCGGGTAAAAATCCTCAAGATTTCCCCTGACGGTAAAATTAGTCTTTCCATCAAGAAATGCGTAGAGAATCAGCAGCCCCAAGCTGCTCAGAGTCAGCCCCGTTCCCAAGCGCCCCGCAGAAACTATTCCAGAAGGGATATGGGGTGGCAGGGGGCTAAAAAAGTACCCGAGGGCAGCTCTTTTGAGGATATGATGTCCCGGTTTAAACAAACCAGTGAGGATAAGATGTCCGATCTCAAGCGCAGCGTGGATGTTCGCAAAAGCTCCCGCCGGGGCCAGTCCCGCTGATTGCCTGCTTGCGTCTATCCTGTCCCAATCATTGGCAGGGCGCCTTGTTGCGCCCTGTTTTTGCATTTTAGGTAAATTTATGCGGTTTATTTACAAAAAATTCTTCGGCAGGACTATCCTTTTTCATCCATTCTATGTTATACTTAAAGTGCCAGACATGCCACGCCAGCACGACCGAATACTCACAAAGGAGCTGAGCCCATGACCATTAAGTTGATTGCACGCAATACTACTGTGCGGGATTCTTTTAAGAAAAGCTTGGACAAGAAGCTCTCCAAGCTGGACCGGTTTTTTGATGATTCCGCGGTTGCCACCGTTACGGTCATTCATGAGAATGGGAGGGAGACGGTAGAGGTCACCATCAAGGCCGGCGGCATGTACTTTCGGGCAGAAAAAACCACCAACGACAGGCTGGATAGCCTGGACGCCGTGGTAGACGCTCTTTTCCGGCAGATTGTCAAGAACAAATCCAAGCTGGAAAAACGTCTGCGCAAATCTGCCTTTGAAGAGGGCTACGACGACGACTTCATCGGCTCTCAAAGTACCTACGAAATTGTCAAATCCAAGCGGTTCCAAGTCAAGCCCATGGATGTGGAAGAGGCCATCCTGCAAATGAACCTGATCGGCCACAACTTCTACATGTTCCGCAATGCACAGGGTGGAGACATCTGCGTGGTCTACCGCCGCAACGACGGAAACTACGGGCTGTTGGAGCCGGAAGACGAATAGAATCACCCGGCAACAGCCGGAGTCACAAGCGCCCCGCCTGAACCATCAGACGGGGCACTTTCTGCGTCAGGGTCGCTCTTCCCCAAAGGGGCAAAATCCTACTGTAAACGGTAGAATGAGGCCGGAACCGCCGCGCAAAGGAGGGCCGGGCTTTGTGCTGCAACAGGCGGTTAATCCCGCAGCATTACGGTGATCATGAGATAGACGCAGCAGATCAAAAGAGTGAAGTTGACAGTTCCCCGCAACAGCAACAGCACCGAAAGGGCGATGAGGGGGGTCAGGATCACAAAGCTGATGATGCGGGAGATGTTCCGTGCAAGCTGGGGTGGGAACAGGATGTCGCAGAGGCAGCGCAGAATCTGTCCGCCATCCAGGTATCCTGCCGGCAGCAGATTAAAGAGAGCTACCGCTAAATTGGAGGCTATCATCAGGATGGTGCGCATGGACTGAAAGGCCAGCCGCCAAAGCAAAAAAGCCGCCAACAGGTTGGCGGCGATTCCGGCAAAGGCCACAGCCAATTCCCTTGGGTAGGAAAGGGGGGAAGGGCTGCGGGTGCGAATGGCGATGCCCGCCGGGGCAAAGCAAATCTCCGCCACCGGAATTTTCAGCAGTGCCAGCACCAAAAGATGCCCCCCCTCGTGAATTACCACGGGAAGAGCCAGATAAAGCAGCAGCGCCTGATGATTGAGCAGGGTGAAGCAGGCAACAACAGCAAAAAACCAAAAATCAAACACCAACCGCAACCGGCCCAGACGCAGCGTCAAGTTCACTCCACCAACTCCAGATACTCACTTAAAATCCA
>CALCSA010000020.1 GCA_937894185.1 uncultured Clostridia bacterium
GGGGGTCCAGCATGGCGGTGGGCTCGTCCAGCACAATGCAGTCGGGGCGCATGGCGATGATGCCCGCAATGGCCACCCGCTGCTTCTGCCCTCCCGAAAGCTGGTGGGGGGCGTGGAGCTTGTACTTGCTCATCCCCACAGCGGCCAGAGCTTCATCCACCCGCCGGCGGATTTCCGTGGGGGGAACCCCCAGATTTTCCAAAGCAAAAGCGACGTCTTCTTCCACCACGGTGGCCACAATCTGGTTGTCGGGGTTTTGAAAGACCATCCCCACCCGGCTGCGGATTTCCAGCAAGCGCTCTTCTTCTCTGGTGTCGATGCCGTCTACCAGCACTTGTCCCCGCGTAGGGGTGAGAATGGCGTTAAAGTGTTTGGCCAGTGTGGACTTGCCCGAGCCGTTGTGGCCCAGTACCGCCACAAACTCTCCCCGCCCGATGGACAGGCTGACATCCTGCAGCACTGGGAAGACAGGAACAGCCCCGTCGGGAACGGGGTAGGCAAAGGTTATGTTTTCACAGCGGATCAGTTCCATGAGATTACCTCGGATGGTTTATAATGGTTTAATCGGCTATGCACCGGTGTTGCCCAAGCTACTCCAGAGTCACCCCGGACGCCAGCCACAGGGCGGAGCCGCCGCAGGGCAGCACTCGTCCATCCCCGCTGACGGTAAGGCCCAGCTCGTAGCTTTCTACCCGGCCGCCCAGCACAGGGCAGAGGATGCTTTCCAGCAAATAGCGCATCACCGAAGGAGAGAGGCCGGTGGTGTAGCTGTTGAGCAGCAGGAACCGGGAGTCCTTGTCCAGAAGCTGGGCGCAGAGGGTGACAAAATCATAGATGCTGTCCTCCAGCTTCCAGACTTCTCCCCCCGGCCCCCGCCCGTAGGAGGGCGGGTCCATAATGATGCCGTCGTAGCGCTTTTGACGGCGCAGCTCCCGGGATACAAATTTATCGCAGTCGTCTACAATCCAGCGGATGGGCTTGTCCGAAAGGCCGGAGGCCCGGGCGTTTTCCCGGGCCCAGGACACCATCCCTTTGGCGGCGTCCACGTGGCAGACCTTGGCTCCCGCCGCGGCGCAGGCCAGAGTGGCCCCGCCGGTGTAGGCAAAAAGGTTGAGCACCTCCATGGGCTTGTCCTCTTTGCGGATGAGGCTGTCCAACAGGTCCCAGTTGGCAGCCTGCTCGGGGAACAGCCCCGTGTGTTTAAAGCCGGTTGGGCGCACCACAAAGCGAAGGTCCCGGTAGGCAATCTGCCATTCCCCCGGAATCTTGCGCCGGATTTCCCAGCGGCCACCCCCCGCCTGAGAGCGGTGATAATGGGCATCCGCCTGTTCCCACCGGGGAGATTTGGGGGTGTTCCAGATCACCTGTGGGTCGGGGCGCACCAAGGTGACAGAGCCCCACCGCTCCAGCTTTTCTCCGCCGGAGCAGTCCAGCAGCTCAAAATCCTTCCAGTTTTTTGCAGTCCTCATTCTGGGATAGCCTTTCTTTGAGTTGATCCGCCACCTGATCGGCCAAGGCGGCGATTTCTTCTTTATTATGCCCCTCAATCATCACGCGAATAAGGGGTTCGGTGCCGGAAGCCCGCACTAAAATCCGGCCGTCGGGGCCCAGCACAGCTTTTGCTTCTTCGATAATCTTTTTGGCGCCGGGATCCACATCCAACTGGGACTTCATCACGGCGTCGGCCTGCACGTTGACCATCACCTGGGGGTAAACCTCCATCACCGACGCAAGCTCCGAGAGGCGTTTGCCGCTCTGCTT
>CALCSA010000021.1 GCA_937894185.1 uncultured Clostridia bacterium
CGGTCTTGCCCAGCTCAAAGGCGAGCTTAAAAAGTTCAACCTGATCTAACCTGCGCTTTCATTAACCAAGACGTTTGAAAGGATACACCTGCTTATGATACGCATCATCCTGTCCGGCTGCAACGGACATATGGGAGAAGTGGTCTCCCGCTGCGCCAGAGAGCGCGGGGATGTGGTGGTGGCCGGCATCGACCCCAACACCCAATCCCGGGAGGGCTACCCGGTCTTTCTAAGCGCCGATCAGTGCGCCGCGCAGGCCGACGTCATCATCGACTTTTCCCACCCTTCGGCGCTGGAGGGTCTGCTTTCCCTTTCCCGGCGCACCGGCATTCCACTGGTAGTGGCCACCACCGGAATGAGCCCCGAGCAAATCCAGCGGATTCATCAGGCTTCGGCCGAGATTCCCGTCTTTTTCACCGCCAACATGTCGCTGGGGGTCAACCTGCTCACCGAGCTTGCCAAAACTGCTGTGCGAGTGCTGGGAAGCGGCTTTGACATCGAGATTATCGAGAAGCATCACAACCGCAAGCTGGATGCTCCCAGCGGCACGGCCCTGATGCTGGCCGACGCCATTGCCCCGGTGATGGAGGAAGCCGACCCCGTCTATGTTTACGAGCGCCACAGCAAGCGGGAAAAGCGCAGGAAAAATGAGATCGGCCTCCATTCCATTCGGGGAGGCACCATGGTGGGGGAGCACGAGGTGCTCTTTGCCGGGCGGGATGAGGTGGTCAGCCTGACCCACATCGCCTCTTCCCGGGATATCTTTGCCACCGGTGCTCTTTCCGCCGCCGCCTATATGGTGGGAAAACAGCCCGGCCTCTACTCCATGAAGGAACTGATTGCCTCTGCCGAGGGGTAACGCTCTGTGTTCACGATTTATTATTTCAACCATCAGACGTTGTTTGCTGTGTGTTGACCGACCCAACAGGAGGTGCTTTTCATGTACGGCGTAACCCGCCTGAGCTTTTGTGAGAAGATTGCCGTGGTGACCTTTCACAACATTCCCCTTGCCACCGGACTGGCCGCGGACATCTTCCAACAGCTTGCTCAAAACAACATTAATATCGACATGGTGTCCCAAACCGCCCCCGTGGGAGATGCGGTGAGCATTTCTTTTACCTGTAGCGACGAGGATTTGCGCCGGGTTCTGGATGTTTCCCGGGCGCTGCGGGAGCAGTATCCCCAGATCAAGGCCTTGGTGAGCAGCGGAAACTGCAAGCTCCAGCTGTTTGGAGAGGAGATGCGCACCACCCCCGGCGTCTTTGCCCGGGCTCTTTCGGCGCTGGCCCAAAGCAAGGTGGAGCTTCTGCTGGTTACCACTTCGGAAATTGACATTTCCCTTCTGATTGCCGCCACCGATCTGGAGGTTGCCGTTCAGGCTCTCAATCAGGATTTCGGCCTGTAACGCCGATCCAACTTTATCCGCCGCAGAGGCTGTCCCATGGGGCGGCCTCTTTTCTATTCCGCAAAGATGCCGGACATGAAAGCATGCCCGGCAGAGGTGGTTCTATTGCGCTGCGGCTATTGGATGACGGTGATCTTCTCCTGATTGGGGACATGGGGCTTGGTCGCGGTATTGGCATAGCCCAGCAGAATCCCTATGCCGCACTGGTAGCCCTCGGGGAACCGCAGCTTCTCCTTAAATTCGGCAGCCCGGTCCCCGGCAAAGGCAAAGCTTGCAAATCCGCAGTGGAGATTGGCGATTCCCAGAGAGGTTGCCGCCAGCGCCACGTTTTGAGCCACGATTCCCAAATCGATCAGCTCGGCCCCCTTGGGGAACGCCTCCTTGACGGCCAGCATCACCATACAGGGAGCGTGGTAGAACAGCTTGCCTCCCCGGGACATAATCCGCTCATAGTGGGAACGGTCCTCCAGAGAGGCCAGCATCTTGAGGCCTTCTTCCTCCATCTGGGCGATCAGTTCCCGATTCTTCACCACTATCACCTGCCAGTGCTGGCGGTTCATTCCACTGGGGGCCTGAATCGCTGCCTGTGCAATGGCCTGCAGGTCCTGATCCGGCGGCATCACGCCGTTAAAATCCCGGCAGGAGTACCGCTCTCCTATGGTTTTCAGGGTTGTGTTCATTGTCAGTCTCCTTGTGTTGGCTGTAGTTTATGCCTGTGTGCTCCGTTCTCTCCTCACCAGAGCCTGCACCACCTCGTAGGGGATGGAAACCTGCCCCCGTCCGCCCTGCTCCAATGTGAGCATCTCAAAGCCGCCGCTCAGGCGAATCCAAGCGGAAAGCTCCACGGTGCGAAGGCTCTCGCCGCTGCCCTCCAGCCGGGCGGAAAGCTCCAGAGTCCCCCCGTTTTTCCCAGCCTGTTGCCGGGCCTGCCGCACCAGCCCTTCGATGGGCCGTAAGGGAGTTGTGATGCGGTAGGCACCCACCGTATCCACCGTCAGGTTTTCGTAAAGGCCGTAGCCATCCAGGGAAAGCCGGACGGTGCAAGGCGCCGGCTTTGCTCCGTCCGGGCTGAAATACCCCTGCACCGACACCACTCTGCCCATGGCAACCCACCTCCTGTTTCTTCCTGCCAATAGCATACCAGAAAGAGGCAGGGCAATGCAACGGATATTTTAATCGTGGGAACTTTTCGCTTTTTCTGTTATACTATTACTAGTTTGGCAAACTCCGGCGAGGTGATAAAAATGATCGAGCAGTACACGCAGATTTTGGAAAACAACCTGCTGTTTCAGGGGATCGGCACCGGGGAACTTGACAGCATGCTCCGCTGCCTGGATGTGCGAACCGCCCGGTATCCTAAAGACAGCGCCATTTTTTTGGCGGGCAGCCCCCCCCGCTGGATGGGGATGGTGCTTAAAGGCGCGGTGCAGGTGGTGCGGGACGACATTTTTGGCAACCGCTCCATGCTGGCCAAGCTGCCGCCGGGGGACTTGTTTGGCGAAGCCTTTGCCTGTGCCGAAAGCGAGGCTCTCCCCATCAGCGTGCTGGCCGTCACCGACTGCGATGTGCTGCTGATGGATTACCGCAGGGTTATCACCACCTGCTCCTCCTCCTGCGTGTTCCACAACCGCCTGATCGAAAATATGATGCAAATTCTGGCTCAAAAAAATCTAACCCTCAACCAGACGATTGAAGTTCTTTCCGCCCGTTCCACCCGGGAAAAGGTGATGGCCTACCTTTCCATTCAGGCAGCCGGGCAGGGCAGCAGCCGGTTCGAAATCCCCCTCAGCCGTCAGGAGCTTGCCGACTATCTTTCGGTAGAGCGCAGCGCCCTTTCCCGGGAGCTGGGAGCCATGAAACGGGAGGGGATCATCTCGTTTTCCAAAAACAGCTTCCAGCTTCACCAGCCGTAAGAGGGATCAAAATTAAAGAAAAAACTCCCCCTGCAGCTTGGCAGAGGGAGTTTTTTTGCCCAATTAGTAGGCGATTTTAGCGGTGATGTAGCTTGCCAGCTCATCGATGGCAACCCGCTCCTGAACCATGGTGTCCCGATCCCGGACGGTGACGCAGCCGTCCGTCTCGGAATCAAAGTCGTAGGTGATGCACAGGGGGGTTCCCACCTCGTCCTGACGGCGGTAGCGGCGGCCAATGGCGCCGGATTCGTCATAGTCCACCATAAAGCTCGATTGCAGCTTGTGAAAGACGGCGGTGGCCTGCTCGCTCAGCTTTTTGGAAAGAGGCAGCACAGCCGCTTTAAAGGGAGCCAACGCGGGATGCAGGCGCATGACGGTGCGCATGTCTCCCCCTTCCAGCTCTTCCTCGTCGTAGGCGTCCACCAGAATGGTGAGGACCATCCGCTCGACGCCCAGAGAAGGCTCCACCACATAAGGCACATAGTGCTCGCCGGTTTCCTGATCAAAGTATTCCAGCTTCTGGCCCGAATGCTTGGAGTGGGCCCCAAGGTCGTAGTTGGTCCGGTCGGCAATGCCCCACAGCTCGCCCCAGCCAAAGGGGAACAGGAACTCAAAGTCGCTGGTGGCCTTGGAGTAGTGGGAAAGTTCTTCCTGCTCGTGGTCCCGGATTCTCAGGTGATCTTGATGGATGCCCAGACCCAGCAGCCAGTTGTGGCAGTAATCCTTCCAGTAATGGAACCAATCCAGATCCTCGCCGGGCTTGCAGAAGAATTCCAGCTCCATCTGCTCAAACTCCCGGGTGCGGAAGATGAAGTTGCCGGGGGTAATCTCGTTGCGGAAGCTTTTGCCTATCTGACAGACTCCAAAAGGCAGCTTGCGGCGGGTGGTCCGCAGCACATTGGCAAAGTTGACAAAGATGCCCTGAGCGGTCTCGGGCCGCAGGTAGATTTCGTTTTGGGCCGACTCGGTCACACCTTGAAAGGTTTTGAACATCAGGTTAAACTTGCGGATGTCGGTGAAGTTGGTGCTGCCGCAGCTGGGGCACTTGACTTCTTTTTCCCGGATGAATTCCAGCATTTGCTCGTTGCTCCAGCCGGCAGGGTTCACCTGAGTCTGATCTTCGATCAGGCTGTCGGCCCGGTGACGGGTTTT
>CALCSA010000022.1 GCA_937894185.1 uncultured Clostridia bacterium
GAAAAAATGGGGATCAAAGTGGAGGCTAAGCAGGACGAACCCCAGGGCAAAGGCACCGGTCAATCCGGTGTAGACGACAAGTTCCCGCCCGCTTAGCTTTTTAACTTGCCACCACCGGGCACAGAGCACAGCGCCGCCCAGTGTGGCCACCAAAAAACTGTTGGGGTGCAGCCCCACCGAAAGCCCGGTGAGGATAGCTGCCCAAAGACACCGGTTCTTTCCACCATAGAGCAAAAGCCAAAACACCCCCAGCATACAGAACAGAATCAGGATTTCCTGCCGGGCAAAATGGGCCGCGTAGAGAAACTGAATATCCAGAGAAAGCAGGACGGCGCAAAGTCCTCCCAGCACCGGGCTTTCGGTGAGGCGAAGGCTCAGGCGGTAGAAAAGCCACAGACAGGCCACTCCCCCTAGCAGAGAAAGCAGCCGGAAGGAAAACAGCGAGTAGCCAAACATCCGCAGAAAGAGCATCTGCACCAGATGAAAAAGGGATTTGATCCCGTGGGGATACCGGGGCTTTAGGTTGAAGAACGGTTCAGTTACCCCAAGGCTTCCCCTTACCATCATGTGGCGGGTAAGGCCCGAAAGCCATCCTTCGTCGGAGTGGGCAAAGGGAAAATCGCAGAGGAACCCAAGGTTTACCACAAAGTAAACCAACAGATAGACCCAAAACCATCTTTCCTTTTTTCGCAACGGTTCTCCCCCCATCCATTGGAAAACAACCGGACCTGCGCGCCGGATTCAATAGACTTATCATACCACAAAAACGTTGGGGTTGCAGCAGCACCGGCAACGCAAACGGCCTCTTGGCTTTCGCCAATGGGACCCTTATTGCTCCAACGCTCCCGGGGCCTTCCGGCCCCCATCTGCGTCAGGAGTTCTATCATACCATCTTTGATCCCCCTGTGGGTATTGCATTACAGAATGCTGCCAAAGGGGCAGCGATACAAACAAGTAGGAGGATGCGGCCATGAAGCGAATTATCAGTGTGGTTCTGGCAGCTGTGTGCATTGCTGCTTTGTTTTCCGGGTGCGGAAGCGTCAGCTATGCGGAATCGGATCAGATTATCATTCCGGCCAAGGAGCTGGCGGACTACATCGGGCAGGACAACACCGTCATTGTGGATATGCAGGCAGAGGAGGATTACCTCACCAGCCATATTCCCGGTGCGGTGAACATCCAGCTGGGGGACATCACCGTCAACCTGCCGGTGGAAAACATGCTGGCTCCCAAGGGCAAAATTGCCAAGGTTTTGGGAGGCTCCGGCATCGATAACAGCACCACCGTTGTGATTTACGACGAAGGCCGCAGCCTCAACTCCGCGCGCCTGTGGTGGAGCATGCTGGTGTACGGCCACGACAACATCAAGGTGGTCAGCGGAGGCCTGCCTGCCATTCAGGCTCAGGGGCTTGCAATGACTGCCGATCTGCCGGAGATTACCCCCAAAGAGTTTGTGGTGGAGGATCGCCGGGACCAGTATCTGGTGGAGATGAAGGATGTTCTGGCCCTGCTGGACCATCCCGATCCCAATGTGATTCTGCTGGATACCCGCTCCGACGAGGAGTATCTGGAGCAGGGCAAAATTCCCGGAGCCGTGATGCACAACTATACTAAGAACTTCTACAAGGACGGCACCTATCTGGATACCCAAGCCACCCGGATTAACTACATCGAAAGCGGTATCCGCCCCGAAAACGAGATGATCCTGTACTGCCGCACTTCCATGCGGGCAGCGGTATCCTTCCTGCGGCTTTACGATGCCGGTTACCGCAATTTGAAACTTTATGACGGTGCCTTCCTCGAATGGTCTGCCAGCGGGCAGAACCCTGTGGAAATGCCGGATGGAGCGCCGGTGGCAGCAGGGGGACGCAACAATTCCTAGTCTTGCAAGAACACGGGATTTTCAGCCCACGGAAACCGGCAACCTTCCTAAAAGCGCTGAAAATCCCTTTCCCCACAAGGTGGTTGTTAACTTTGTGTCAATAGCTCCACTCCTTTGGCAGCAAGCGCGCAAGTGCTTGACAATATGATAGATAAACAGGAGGAACCCTTATATGAAACGTTCGATATTGCTTTTGTTAGCCGTTGCTCTGTTGGCCGCTACCTTTGCCGGCTGCGCAAGCCAAAGCCCGGCGTCTTCTTCTCAGCCCGCTCCGGCCTCCAGCGAAAGTGCCGCTCCCGAATCTGCTTCGGAACCTGCATCCAGCGAAGCCGCCGAGCCCGCCGCCCCCGAGGCCGATGTGGTGTATCAGTTGGCCTACCAGTATTTTGAAAACTTCCCCTCCGACAAAAACGTGATTGCTTCCGCCGATCTCTTCGCCCTGATGCTTGATCTTTTCGCCGGTGGTGGTGCCGGGCTGGTAGGTTTCCAGCATCATCGCCAGGTTGCGCGTCGGGCTGCCGTTGTGCACCAGCTTCATCGACA
>CALCSA010000023.1 GCA_937894185.1 uncultured Clostridia bacterium
CCAACTCCCCGCTAAAATCCACCCACAGTTTGTATGCAGGTTTGCGGGCTTTTTCGAAGGGCTCCGCCCTGACGATTTCCCCCACTCGAATATCTAACTTTAAAAAGTCTTCAAACACTGCCATGTAGTAAATCCTCCCGGCGATAGTATCTCGACTTAAATTGTATCTGTAAAAGGCCATTTCGTCAATCGTGGTAAAAAAGTTTCCGGTCGCCTTGGACCGGCGCCGGAAATCAAATATCCCATATGTTGCGGCGGAACGTGCCTTATGAACAGGACTGGAATTGAGGGATGACCACCTTGGCCTCATCAATGGTGTGAATCTTTACGGCTATTTGGTAAACTTCGCCGATGCTCTGGGCAGTGATGATTTCCTCTCCGCCATAATCATAAACCTGATTATCCTTCAGCAGCAGGAACTTGTCGCAATACCGCAGGGCCAGATTCAGGTCGTGAATGACGATGACAACGGCAATCTCATGCTCCCGGCTTACCTGTTTGACCAGTTCCAGCACCTCGTATTGATTGCGCAGGTCTAAATTGCTGGTGGGTTCGTCCAGGAGCAAAACTCTTGGCTGCTGGGCAAGCGCCCTTGCCAGCATCACCTTTTGTTGCTCGCCGCCGCTCAGTTCGTCCAAAAAGCGCACCGCCATATTTTCAAGGCCCATCTGCCGCAAAAGGGAAGCCACCAGCTCCTCGTCCTCCCGGCGGATCCCCCATTTGATATAGGGCTTGCGGCCCAGCATCACCATATCGTACACCGTCAGGCGGCTGTTCTGCGAGCCCTGCGCCACAAAGGACATACTCTGAGCCACACGGTTCAGGGGCATTTGGAGCATATCCTGTTTGCCCACATATACCGTTCCCTTTTGGGGGGACAAAATGCGGTTGAGGCATTTGAGCATGGTGCTTTTTCCGGCTCCGTTGTTGCCCAGAACCGCAAGGCATTCTCCAGGGCGGGCCTCAAAGGCGATGTCCTGTAGGATAGGGGAACAGCAGCTGCTGTAGCCGAACTCCAGCCTCTTTACCACCATCATGACCTGTCACCGCCTTTAAACAGAAGATAGAGGAACAAAGGGGCTCCCAAAAAGGAGGTAATGGCTCCGATGGGCAAAATCACCGGAGAAATGACCGTCCGGGCGGCAAGGTCCCCCAGAAGAAGCAGAATGGCTCCCATAAGGGCGGAGCCGGGCAGCAGATAGGTGTGGTTGTTACCCACCACCTTGCGGACCATGTGGGGGGCCACCAGCCCGATGAAGTTGATGATGCCTAGATAAGAGACGATGACAGCCGCCGTTAGGGAGCAGATCACCATGTTGACAACCCGCACCCGGTTGACGTTGACGCCGAGACTGACCGCTGTTTGCTCGCCGCTTTCTAAGGCGTTGTAGCTCCAGCGGCTCAGGATAAAATAGAGGGCCGCCGCCAGTACCACCACTGCCATCAGGCGCACTTCCCTCCATCCGGTGCGGCCAAGATCTCCAAAGGTCCAGAACACCACCGAGGCCAGTTGCACCTCGTTGGCAAAAAACTGCAGAAGGGTGGTGGCTCCCTGAAACATGGCACTCAAAGCCACCCCCGCCAGAACCATGGCCTCCGGCGTGATTTTTCGAAAGCGGGACAGGGCCAGAATGATCAGGGAGACACCCATGCTGCAGACAAAGGCGCAAAGGCTGATCAACAGGGGGTTGGAAAACTGCATGGCCGCTACGGTGCTTCCCTGAGCGCCTGCGCCCAGCACAATGATGGCAAAGGCAGCACCAAAGGACGCTCCCTGAGAGATTCCAAGGGTGGAGGAAGAAGCCAAAGGGTTGTGGAGAATGGCCTGCAGTACACATCCGGAAATGCCAAGGCCCACCCCGCCGACAATGGCGGTTAACACCCGGGGAAGGCGCATGTTTTGGACTACTGTGTTGACTTTGCCGTCGTTTGCCTTTCCCACCACGGCCTTGGCGATTTCCATCAGAGAGGTTTCGTAGGAGCCAGCAGTGCAATCAGAATCATACCGCCCAGCAGCAGGCCTAAAACCAGAAGGTTTCGCCCCCGATACCGGTCATAGGCCTGTAAACCAATGTCCTTGCACTTTGCCGTCACGCTATTCACCCAGCTTCATTTCCTTAAATTCATAACCCTGTTCTCTGAGGGTATTGTAAAACTTGGTCCCCAACATCATCTCAAAAATCTCATCGGCTTTGGCTATGGGGTCCACATCTGCAAACTGCTGGGGGAAGATTACTTTTCCCGCATAGTAGGCGTCGGCCAGAGCCAGTTCCGCGTTCACTGCGTTGGAGCGAAAGGAGATTTGGGAATATAGCCGCCCTTCCCTGACTGCGGTGAGGGAGTTGTAATAATCGGGATTGGCGGCGTAGTCTTCGTTGATCAGAGCCATGCCATTAAAGTCCAGAAAGATAATATCCGGGTCCCATTGCAGCACCTGCTCCAGATCAATGTTGAACGCACCCTTCTGCCCCGTTTGATCCGCCAGATTTTTGGCTCCAATGGCCGCAAAGGGGGAGTAGCCCGCCTCGGTCCCGTCAAAGCCGTGGGCCCCTTTAAAAGAAATGCCTCCGGCGTAAACGGTGGGCTTATCCTCCTCGGGAATATCCCCGGTGCGCAGGGCAAGGTCCTCCTCCAGCCCTTTGATGTAGGAAATCAGTTCATCGGCCCGCTCTTGTCTGCCGTAAACTTCTCCCATTAGCCCAAGGGTCTGATAGGCAGCCTCATCAAACAGGTTGTCGATGAGGGGAATGGTTACCACCGGAATCCCCAGCTTTTCCTGAAGAGCCTGCGCGGCATCTTTGTCCATGGCCACCATGACCACATCGGGGCTGAGCTTGAGGATTTCTTCATCGTAGGTGGTGCCGTTGTCTCCTATTACCGGCAGGGTGGAGAAAAGGGCGTTGTTGATGTAGCTAAAGGGTTTGGCGATGCGGGGCTCAATTTCGTTTTGCTCCACGCCGATGACCAGATCAGTGGCCTGCATGTAGGTGGTGAAGCGAAGAGTCCCCACGTTGACGCAGACGATGGACTCTACCGCTTGGGGAATTTCCACCTGCCTGCCTGTTGTGTCGGTGATGGTGCGCAGGCCGTTTTTTTCTACTTTGGATTCGCTTGCCCCCGCCGCCGACTCCGCCTCACTACCGGAAGAGGGCAGGGAAGGGGTCGGGGTGTTTTGAGAAGCGCATCCCGCCAGCAGGAGCGTCAATATCAATATGGTTGCCACAAAACGTTTCATGGTGATCATCCTTTCAAGATAGAGTTCCTACCAGCCCCGGCTGTATTCCTGATAGCAGTCCAGGCAGACCTGCTTGCCCTGCTGAAGCCGGATTTTGTGCTCCGGAGCCGATTCGCCGCACTTCTCGCAGGTGACGGATGAAAAGATTCTGGCTGGCTCCGGGATATGGGCCTCCACTTCTTTATAGTCAAACACCTCGTCCACCGGGGCGGTAAGCAAATACTCCTGATATTGAGCCCGCTCCATCCCGTTGTTTCTTGCTTTGAGATAGAAGCGCATGGCCTTTTGAGTATCCCGTCGGATAAAGGTAAAGGCCTGCTTGCCGGTTCCCTTGTAAATCAGATTGCCCTTGCCCATGGTGCAGCTCATCAGGGCCTGAATGGCATCGACGCCGCAGGCATCGTTTTCGGTGATGCAAATCAGCTCTTCATCAAAGGCGGGGCTGACGCCCATTTTTTCCACCACGGCTTCGCAAACTTTGACCCCGATGGCAAGTCCGGGGCACTGGTGTCCGTGAAAGGCCTTTGCTTTTTCCCAATATTCTATGTTCACCTTGAATCCTCCTATGCGCAAATGAATAAAAGCCATCGGCTTATGTTCTGACAAAACAATAAAGACGCAACCAAAGTTGCGCCTTCTGGCGTATTCCACCGATTCTGTCGGCGTATTGGGTAACAAATAAGTATACGTGCAACCACTTCTGTGGTAAGGCAAAACTTCATGTGATGCCTTTGCTATTATAGCGGGTTTCGCTAAAATTGTCAATTAAAAGTCCCGCCAGCGCCGGGCAGGCGGGGATTTTTACCGGGCATTGCTCTAACGATTGTTTTTTTCCGCGGGTTAAGGTAAAATAAGTACACCGACATTCTGGGAGGGGTTTAGTTGAAGATAGTGGTGATTGACGGGCAGGGCGGACGAATGGGCCTTGCTGTCATCGAAGGTTTAAAGGCTGCCGGGGTAAAGGCCGAGATTATAGCGGTGGGAACCAACAGCGCCGCAACCGTTACTATGATGAGCGGCAAAGCCGATGCAGGGGCAACGGGGGAAAATGCTGTGATTGTCAATGCCAGAGAAGCGGACTACATCATCGGACCCATTGGAATTGTGGTGGCCGATTCTCTCCACGGAGAGATTTCCCCCCGGATGGCGGTTGCCGTAGGACAAAGCAAGGCGCGAAAGATTCTTCTCCCTATGAGCCGGTGCAACACTTGTGTCGTCGGTGTTCAGGAAATGCCCTTTGGAGAGCTGACCCGGCTGGCAGTCAGCCAAATCCCGTCGGATTGCGTCTAGGAAAGATAAGCTGACAGGATACTCTGTTTAATTGCTAAATAAAGTAAAAAAAGTCAAGTCCTGCTTGGGACGTGACTTTTTTATGGAGCGGGTGATGGGAATCGAACCCACGTAACCAGCTTGGAAGGCTGGAATTCTACCATTGAACTACACCCGCAAAGGAACGCTATTTATTATATCGGATTATAACGTCCCTGTCAATACTCTCGGAAAAATTGATGCGGCGCAAATTAATCCCCTCAGTATCTTGGGGTTAGTTGCGCCGGCGGCCCAGAAGCCGTAACAGATGGAGGAACAGGTTGATAAAATCCAAATAGAGGGTGAGGGCTCCAAAGATGGCCAGCTTGCGAACCATGTCGTCCTCATCATCATGCCCTTGAGCAAGAGCCGACTGATAGATGGCCTTGATCTTTTGGGTATCGTATGCGGTCAATCCGATAAACAACAGGATTCCCACCGCCACGATGATAAAGTCCATCATGGGGCTGCCTAAAAACATGTTAATTACACCGGCTGCCAGAATACCCAGCAATCCGAAGAAGAGCAGGTTCCCCCATCCGGAAAGATCCTTACGGGTCGCAAGCCCGTAGAGGGACATGGCCAGAAACAGAACTGCCGTAACCCCAAAGGACAGGATCAGGCTGTCCAGCCGATAGGCCACAATCAGAGAGCTCATGGTCAGGCCGGTGACCGCGGAATAGAGCATGAACATAACGGTAGCTGTAGCCGGGCTCATGCGATGAATGCGAGCGCTCAGTGCCAGCACCAGTACGATCTGTGTGATCAGAACGCCAAAAAACCCGATTCCGCTGCCAAAAACAAAGTTCCAAAAACCGGGAACAGACAGGCAGAGCATGGCGCTGACCACCGTAGTGAATAGGCCAACACACATCCAGCCCATAACCTTTGCAAGGTATAGCCCACTGCGGGAGGCAAGCTCATCTTGGCGTTCCCGCAGACCATAGTCGTTGTATTGATTCATAAAAATGCCTCCCATTTTACGCAATCCAAAAAATATAATCATTGGCGATTGCATGTTGTTTCCGGTTATGGTATCATACTTCTGAAGCGGCACGTCGACAGATTCCGCCAACCTTGTCACGATAGATATAGGCTCTGTCAAAGATGAATGAGCCGGCAAGCCTAATCTGATCTTGCATTTCAAAATTATCTTAAGCTTGCAATGAAGTTTGTAATGGTGATGATATTTAGGCTGTCTGGTTGGCTCCCGCAGAAAAAGGCGGCCGACAAGGCGGCAGTTATGCATGATACCCAACCGGCATCGTATCTTTATTATACCTGATTGCCGGGAAAAATGCAAAGAATATCATGCAGGCGGGATTTTGCAGAGCAAGAAAGGAAAACTCTAATGGTAAGGGAACTTTCATCAGGACAGATTGCCGCAGGCCAAGCAACAACAGGACGCTGATTTCTTATGTCTGTAACGCAATCGTAAGGAGGTAAAAGCAAGGATGACTTATAAAAGCGATATCGAAATAGCACAGGAATCCACCATGCAGCCCATCGGCCAAATAGCTGCACAGGTCGGAATCTCCCAAGAGTTTATCGAGCAGTACGGTCCCTATAAGGCAAAGATTGACTACAACTATCTGGAAACCGTCAAGGACAAATCGGACGCCAAACTGATTCTGGTCACCGCCATTACCCCCACCCCCGCCGGAGAGGGTAAAACCACCACCACTGTAGGACTGGCCGACGGATTGCGCAAAATCGGCAAAAACGCCGTGGTTGCCTTGCGGGAGCCTTCCCTTGGGCCGGTGTTTGGCGTTAAGGGAGGCGCTGCGGGCGGCGGTTACGCTCAGGTGGTGCCTATGGAGGACATCAACCTTCACTTCACCGGGGATATGCACGCCATTGGAGCAGCCAACAATCTGCTGGCTGCCATGCTGGACAACCACATCTTTCAGGGCAATGCGTTGGGCATCGACACCCGCCGGATTGTCTGGCGGCGCTGTGTGGATATGAACGACCGTCAGCTGCGCAATGTCACCGACGGTCTGGGCGGCCGGGTCAACGGTGTTCCCCGGGAGGATGGCTTTGACATCACCGTAGCTTCCGAGGTCATGGCGGTGCTCTGCCTTTCCAAGGACATCACCGACCTGAAAGAGCGTTGCGCCCGGATCATCGTGGGCTATACCCGGGAGGAAGAACCCATCACCGCCGGAATGCTGAAAGCGGAAGGCGCCATGGCCGCCCTTCTCAAGGATGCCCTCAAGCCCAATTTGGTTCAGACATTGGAAGGCACTCCCGCCTTTATCCATGGCGGACCCTTCGCCAATATCGCCCATGGCTGCAACTCCATGATGGCCACTCGGATGGCCATGAAGCTGGGGGATTACGCCATCACCGAGGCTGGTTTCGGTGGGGATTTGGGCGCGGAGAAGTTCTTTGACATCAAGTGCCGGATGGCGGGGCTCGCCCCCAACGCAGTGGTGGTCGTGGCCACCGTTCGAGCTCTCAAGCATCACGGAGGGGTTGCCAAAGCCGATCTGGGCACCGAGAATCTGGATGCCCTGGAACAGGGCCTGCCCAACCTGTTGCAGCACGTGGAAAACATGACCCAAGTCTTTGGCCTGCCCTGTGTGGTGGCCATCAACCGGTTCCCCACCGACAGCGAAGCGGAACTGAAGCTCATTGACGACAAGTGCAAAGCCCTTGGAGTCAACGTGGCCCTGTCCGAAGTCTGGGGCAAGGGCGGCGAGGGCGGCGTGGCTCTGGCTCAGGAGGTTGTCCGCCTCTGCGAACAGCCTAACAACTTTACCCAGAGCTATGGTCTGGAGCTTTCCATTGCGCAGAAGCTGGAGGCCATCGCCACCAAAGTGTATCGGGCGGATGGCGTGGAGCTGACGGCAGGCGCCAAAAAGCAGGCGGCCCAGTTGGAAGCTTTGGGCTTTGGCAATCTGCCCATCTGCATGGCCAAGACCCAGTATAGTTTTTCCGATGATCAGAAGCTGTTAGGAGCCCCCCGAGGCTTTAAGATTACGGTGCGCAACCTGAAGGTTTCCGCCGGAGCAGGTTTTATCGTGGCCCTCACCGGGGATATTATGACTATGCCGGGCCTGCCTAAAGTGCCCAGCGCCGAGCGAATCGACGTGGATGCTGCAGGTAAAATTTCGGGTCTGTTCTAAATCGTCCATTGGTGTTAAAATGGGAGGGGGACAAGCCCCTCCCTCATAATTAAATAATAGCTGGTCAGAGTAGGAAATGCGCGTTAAGTGCCGGTGGATGGGAGGTCGCCGCCGGACGAAGGATGAGTTTCATCCGCGTTGCATTTTCGCATCCGCTGCCACGTGAAGGATGATCCTCCTTGCTGTGGCAAACATTAGGAGGTTTTTTTATGTCTCGCATGCATTTGTCAAGGCTCACGCAGGTTTCTCTTCTGATAGCGATAGAAATTGTTCTTTCCCGTTTTCTTTCCATCTCGACGCCCATTGTCAAAATCGGCTTTGGATTTGTGCCCATTGTACTCATAGCAATTCTTCACGGTCCTGTTTTTGCCGGAATTGGCGGGGCTTTGGCAGATTTTATAGGAGCCATTCTCTTTCCGATTGGGGCTTATTTCCCCGGCTTTACCTTGGTGGCAGGGCTGGTAGGACTCTGCTACGGGCTGTTTTTGTATCAAAAACCCCGCAACTTTTGGCGGATTTTGGTGTGTGTTTCCATTGTGTGCCTGCCGTTGCAGCTGGGCCTGGACACCCTTTGGCTGGTGATGATCACCGGAAAGGGGTATCTGGCATTGCTGCCCACCCGGGCCATTAAAAGTCTGGTGATGATACCGGTTCAGGTGCTGACCATTCGCAGCCTGTGCTACTTTATTGCCGATGTGGTCCAGATACGAAAGGCATAATACTCAAGACGGAGGAAGATTCATGACAAAACTGTTGGAAGGCAAGCTGGTTGCCGCAGCTTTGAAGGAAAAGCAGCAGGCGGCTGTGGAGGCCCTTGCTGCCAAGGCAGTCAAACCCACTTTGGGAATTATCCGGGTGGGGGAGAGGGGAGACGACATCGCTTATGAGAGGGGAGCCGCCAAGCGCTGCGAAAGCGTGGGAGTCGCCGTACAGCGATTTCACCTTCCGGCGGATGCTCCCCAATCAGAGCTGTTATCCCTTTTGGAGCAGGTGAATCGGGATCCTTCCATTCACGGGGTACTGTTGTTCCGCCCGTTGCCCAAGCAGATGGATGATGAGACCATCCGCAATGCTTTGGCCCCGGAAAAAGACATCGACGGCATCACAGACGGCTCGCTGGCCGGGGTGTTTACCGGTTCCGGCAAAGGCTTTGCCCCCTGTACCGCCCAAGCCTGCCTGGAGATACTGGACTACTATGGTTACGATCTCAGGGGAAAAAAGGTCACGGTCATCGGCCGGAGTCTGGTGGTGGGCAAGCCGGTTGCCGTGATGCTGATGGGCAGGCATGCCACCGTCACCGTCTGCCACACCCGCACCGTGGATATGCCCGCCGCCTGCCGGGAAGCGGATATCCTCATTGTGGCCGCCGGAAGAGCCGGGGTGGTGGGGAAGGAATTCTTCTCTCCCGGGCAAGTGGTCATCGATGTGGGAATCAACTTTGATGAAAACGGCAAGATGCAGGGAGACACGGATTTCGCCGCGGCACAGTCCGTGGTGGAGGCTATCACTCCGGTGCCGGGAGGAGTGGGAACGGTGACCACTTCGGTGCT
>CALCSA010000024.1 GCA_937894185.1 uncultured Clostridia bacterium
ATTTTAGTGATAGGCAAGCTATTGAAAACCAATTTTTATTTTCAGCTTGGTGATGTGAAAAAGGGGATGAAATACTTAGCTTTATTTACATCTGTTTTTGCAATTATTTCATTAGCTCTTCATGTTTTTATGTATGTTAATAACCAGCTTTCTTCTTATTCATTTCCACTTGATAAAAGAAATATTATTGGTACGTTGGCCTTTCAGTTGTTCCTAAGCGGGCCGTCAGAAGAGGTTGTTTTCCGGGCGTTACCAATAACCGTATTAATGTATGCCTTTGGTAAAAGTATTTCAGTTAAAGGCAATATTACATTGGAGGTAATACTGGCCTCGGTACTATTCTCGTTTGCCCATATAAACTGGTCTTTTAGTCCGTTTATGATTAAGATAGATTTTTTTCAGATATTCTATGCTTTCGTACTCGGAAGCATTCAGGGGATCGTATATCAAAGGACAAAGAGCATTTTGTACCCCATATTAATGCATAGTATCAGCAATGTCCTGATGGTGGGGACGGGATATCTGTTTGCCGTGTTGGTGTAGTCGAAAGGATGAATGTGTCATGGCATACTTTCATAAAAAGCTGGGCAGCAACAGCCTGAAGGAACGCATCTGTTGGGCGACGCTCCTGTTTCTGCTTTTGTTTTTCTGTTTGACAATCATAAGTTATTTTTTCCTTCCCGAGGGGCTGCTGAAAAGCAAAAATCCGTTGCAAAACTGGGAAACCTCCCCAAATACCATAATTCTAACCTTGCAAATTTTCTTTTTTAATTTGCTGTCTGTCCTGGTCATTATCCTCGGAAGTCTGTTTGGTACGAAAAAAGAAAAGGACGTAAACTATTTATCCTTCGGTTATCTTGCCTTTTATACTTTGATCTGTGTAAATGCCGTCGTGCTTGGCACGTGGTCCTTTTCCGTGGAAAGCGAGCCGGTTGCTTTACCGGCAAGGCTTCTCCGTACCTTTGACTTGGCACACAGGGCGGGACTTTGGGAAATGACGGGGCAGCTGTTAATCGCCTGTTCCGCCGCGCACATCGCCACAATACTTACCAGTGGCAAAAATACCGTGACCAAAAAAATCAGGGATATCCGTATTTCAAAGTCTGAAAGAATTACTTTTGTAATAGGGAGTAGCCTTATGCTGATAGGGGCCATAGTCGAAAGTATCGCAATCAATATGCGGTAGAGCGGTAAAACCTGCGTTATGCGGTTTAAGAATTACTGCCGGGAGATAAGGAGAAAATATTTTGTTGAGCAATAAGACGGCAAAAACAGTTACCGCAAGTTGGTATTAAGACCTCATGGGGTATTTGTTTGCAACCTAAATCTATAAGTATTGGAGCGTAACATAATAACAACAAGCTTGTTCAAGATGTATCTCCGGGCTTCTGTAAAAAAGGAAGAAAATCCATGCTGCTTAAATTTCTCCAAGGTATCTTAGGCATTGGGATAAAAAGGTAAGGTAGATGCATGGTGAGGGAGCAAAAAGATTCATGGTTTATAGTGGATATGTGCGGTGAAATGGCCGCCGATGCTGAATGCATTCCTTTTTTAGCGCAGGCAGGGCTGGACGAATTCTCTGTGGGGATTGATGCGATAGCTCAAACCAAGTACAGCTTGCTTTCTCAACCAGATATGATAGAGGTGAGCAATCGATCGTCTGATTAGAGCCCCGTTTCGCAGAGAGCCTTTCTTTTGGAATCAACTTTGTTCCGGTTTGCAGCTTGCAGGCTTTTTTACTGTTTCTTTTCCCCCGGCTAGAGAGAAAGCCATGGTGACGGATTTTTGCAAGCGATCCATTGCCTGCAACAGATACAGGCCGCTATTGGGAGCCAACCATTTCAGTCATGGGATACGCTGGAAATATAAAGCCGGTTTTCCCCCCTATCAAACGATACCTATTCCATAAAAAACCGCATTGCCAAGCCTAAGGCCAAGCAGTGCGGTTTTTGTTTTGCCACTGTCCGACAATGTTATCGTTTCAGCTTTAAAGCGTGGGAGGTCCCGACAATCTTGGCATCGACCCCCAAAAGATCGGCGCAGGTCTTGCCAATATCGGCAAAAGTGGGGCAGGTTCCCAGATCGAGCCCTGCCGCTATGGAATCGCCATACACAAGCCACGGCACATTCTCCCGGGAGTGGTCGCTGCTGGGGGTGGAAGGGTCGCAGCCGTGGTCGGCGGTCAGCATCAGAACATCACCGGGGCGCAAGGCTCCCATCAGCTCACCCAGCTGCACATCAAACCGGTTGAGGGCTTGGGCATAGCCTTCCACGTCGTTGCGGTGACCGTACACCATATCAAAATCCACCAGATTGGTGAAGCACAGGCCGCTAAAATCCGCCTTGGCCCATGCCGTCGTTTTTTCCATGCCGTCCTGATTGTTCCGAATGGACTGGGTTTGGGAGATGCCCCGCCCCGCAAAAATATCGTGAATTTTCCCCACGCCTATGGTGTCCTTTCCCGCCGCCTGCAGCTCATCCAAAAAGGTGGTGCCCGGCGGCAGCAGGGAATAGTCGTGGCGGTTGGAGGTGCGGGAAAAGTCCGGTGCCGTACCCACAAAGGGGCGGGCAATCACCCGGCCCACATGGTGGGGCGGAACCAATAAATCCCGGGCGATTTGGCAAAAGCGGTAGAGGTTTTCCAGACCTGTGACCTCCTCGTGGGCCGCAATCTGAAACACACTGTCGGCGGAGGTGTAGACAATCAGATCACCAGTTTTCACATGCTGCTCCCCGTAATCCCGGATGACCTCCGTTCCGGAGTAGGGCCGGTTGCAAAGTACCCCGTGCCCGGTTTTTTCCTCAAAGGCCGCGATCAGATCAGGGGGAAAGCCATTGGGGTAGGTGGGCAGGGGAGAGCCGGAAATAATCCCCGCGATTTCCCAGTGGCCAATGGTGGTGTCCTTGCCTGCGCTGGCCTCCTCCATTCTGGCAAAGCTGGCAAGGGGAGCCTTTGGCTTGACGCCGTAGTTGATGCCGTCGATGCAGAATAGCCCCAGCCTTTCCAAATTGGGCAGGTGGAGCTTGCCGCTGTCAAAACAGGCCTTGAGGGTGTCGCTGCCCTCATCCCCATAGGCGGCGGCATCTTTGGCCCCGCCAATGCCCACGCTGTCCAGCACGATTAAAAATACACGGTTGACTTCAGACATCACTCTCGTCCCTTTCTGCTTCGCCGGTTCCAGAGGAGCCTTCCTCCTGCCGGCTGGCGAGCTCTGCCGCCCCTTTGTGGGGTAAATCCCATGATATGGGCGCTTTTTCCCTCCTGCCCCTTTCGCCCCCCCTTGGCAGCTTTCCGGTAAAGACAAAAGGTACAGAAGGGCCCTTAAGCCGCCGGTTCCATACCTTTTTTGCCAGAGCCGGCCCCTAGTCCAAGGGGTCAGGTTTGCTGGGCCGGGGCAGTGCTGTCCCGTTCCACCAGCGTGCCGGTAATCTGCATGTGCATATAGGGCCAGTCGGGATGTTTGATGCGCTGCCGCAGCAAATTCACCGTGAGGATTCCGATGGCCGCGCGGGAAATGCGCATGGTGGTCAGGGGAGGGATGGTCATGGCGCTGAAGGGAATATCATCCACCCCGAT
>CALCSA010000025.1 GCA_937894185.1 uncultured Clostridia bacterium
GGCGGGCGCTGCCACAGGTGCGGGAGCAGGGGCGGCGGCGGGAACAGGGGCAGCGGCCGGAGCGGGAGCGCCTGCTCCGACTTCCTGTACCTGTACATCATATGCATTTCCGTTGACGGTTACCTGAAAGCGTTTCATCCAATACTCCTCCTAAATATTCGCGGAGCTTCTCTGCCCGCAAGTATCATGAAATTTAAACGTTCCCCCCATTTTGTGATCCGTTTAACAGGGAAACATATTGTGGTTCAAAAAGTTCCGGCCACAGGGTTACAGGGGCAGGTTGCCGTGCTTTTTGGGATGACGGCTCACCCGCTTGGCCGAAAGAAGGTCCAAAGCCGCCAGAATGGCGGGACGGGTCAGCTCGGGAGAAATCACGTCGTCCAGATGGCCGCCCTTGGCAGCTGCCAGCGCCGAAGCTTCGCCCTGCTCGTACTCTGCCTGCACCTGCTCCCGGGATGTTTCGGGGGTGATCTTGTCCCCATACAGGAAGGCCACCGCAGCCTGAGGCTCCAGAGGAGAGATGACGGCGTCGGGCCATGCAATGGTGTAGTCGGAGTTGGCGGCTCTTCCCGCCAGAGCCACATAGGCGGCTCCATAAGCCTTGCCGGTGATTACCGCCACTTTGGCAGTGGTGGCCTCGGCGTAAACGTGGGACAGCTTGGCCATTTCCCGCACCGACCCGCAAAGCTCCGCCTTGGAAGAAGGCTCAAAGCCGGTGGCGTTCACAAAGGTCACAACGGGAATCTGGAAGGCGTCGCAAACATGAACCATCTTGGCGATTTTGTTGCATCCGTCGGCGGTGAGCTTGCCAGAGGCAGCCACAACGCCCACGGGGCTTCCACCCATGGAGGCCAGGGCGGTATAGGCGCAGTTTTCGGCAAAGCTGCTCAGCAGCTCCACCACACTGCCGCTGTCACAGAAGGCGGCGGCCAAAGCCTGACCGGATGCTCCGGCGGCAGGCAGCTCCCCTGCGGGGGCGGCAAAATCAAGAACAGGAGCCGCGGCCAGATTGTTGAGAGGCAGCCGCATCAGCATTTGCTTGACAGCGTCCATGGCCTGGGCGTCCTCGTCGGCCACCACGTGGGCCACTCCCGCCTTGGCGGCAGCTTCCGCCGTGCCGGCGCCCTCCGCCTTATCCTGAGAAAGAGCGGGAGGCGTCATAAAGAACTGAGCGTCTTTGGTCATTACTACAAAATCGGCGCAGCAGGCCAGCAGGGCCGAAGAGCCCGCGCAGGTTCCCGCCACCAGAGAGATCTGGGGCACTACGCCGGAAAGGTTGTTGATCCGCAGCAGCAGTTCGCCGTAGGCCGCCAGAACGCCGACTCCTTCAGCCACCCGGGCACCTGCGCTGTCGTAAATCCCCACCACCGGAATACCGGTTTTGAGCGCCAGATCATAGAGCTTTGCAATTTTGGCTGCCTGAGCTTTACCAAACCCACTGCCATCCTGAGCAAAGGCGCAAGCCGGGCTTCCCATCACAGCGCCATAGCCGCAGACTACACCGGCAGGCTCGTCTCCCGTCATGACAAAGCCGTCCAGCTCCACAAAGGAATCCGCATCGAACAGCATGGCCAGCCGCTCCCGGGCGGGTGAGGGTTTCCCCATCATTTCCCGAGCCTGCCAAAAGTTTTGTGCACTCATCTAGGTTCCTCCATCCGTGTATATTTTGCATCTTTAAAACATTGTATCGTAAAATTCTAATCATGTTAAAGTATACACGAAAATCGCTCAACTCTCAACTAAAAAACTGCTTTTTTATCACAATTCGATCGAGGGTATGAAAGGATAGGAAACTGTATAAAAAATCACTAAACCCCCGCAGGATTATAGTGCTACTATCTTAAAAAATTTTTGCGCCGCAGTTCAAAAAGCAGAGTAAGGGCTGCCGCCAAACCATCCCACTCCTTGGGGCAGTGGTTCCCCTTCTGCCAAAACCCATGGAGTTCCTCTCTGCTTCCCCGTATTTTCTTCCCTCTCTTGCCTGCGCAAGTGCATCTGCGCCATTGCTTTTATCGGTTGCCCACAATTACCAATAGACCGCACAGTTCCAGGAACTGTGCGGTCTGCAAAATCGAAGGTGCCTTACGCTGCTCCTACCACCGGAAGAGCCGGTGTTCTGCGGCTATTGCGGTAGCTGATGATCGCTTCCCGCAGGGCGCAGTACTTATCCACAAAGGTGACGATGTAGCCTTCCTTGTAGCGCGGGGGCACCAAAGTGATCAGCCACATGTGGCGGCGAATGATGTTCTCCTCCACCTTGTTGAGGGTGCAGACCTTTCTGGCGTTTTCCAATGCGATGATGGGGTGCCTGCGCAGATGCCCCTGAGCCTCCGGCTTATTTTCCTTCCGGTCGTAAAGGAAAAGGTCGTGGAGCAGGCCGCCCCGGGCAGCACTTTTGCAGTCCCATCCCAACAGTTTTGCGATGAAAAAGCTAACGTATGCCACATCCAAGCAGTGGTTGAGCCGGGAATGGCAGTTGTGCTGTATGTAGTTGCCCAGCTCCTGTACCTGTGGGTCCTCCAGCAAGGGGCGGATATGAAGATAAAATTCGGCTATGGCATTGGAACGGAATTCCCAAAGCCTTTTAAGCAGAAAAAATGCCATGTAATCGAATCACCCTTCTTTGCAAAGCATCAAAACTTTGGCAGAAATCAAAAAATATCAGATAGGAATTTGTTCCGCTGGATGTGCTTTGATTTTCAAAGCCACGTTATTCATTATAGCAGATGAGCTGAAAATGTCCACACTGAAAATTCTGCCTCTATCGACAAAAATTGTGCTGCATCACTTTATCAGGTACATCCTGAAAGCGCAAGGATGCACAAAACAAGAAAAAAACACCCCCACAGAGGAGGAGGTGCTAATCGGAAAAAAGGTGCAAACTGACAGAGGACGAATGGGGACGGGTCCCAGTATATAGTCCAACCGGTAAACGAGTCGCCCGCCCAAAGACC
>CALCSA010000026.1 GCA_937894185.1 uncultured Clostridia bacterium
TTGCATACAATTTAGGTCGGCATTCATCTGTTATGAATATTTGACAAGAAACACCTAGGACCATCCAATGAAATTTAAGTAATTTGTCGAAATACTCTTGTAAATGAATGAAAAAATTGCTAAAATAGCATTAATCCATGGAGGTGATCCTCCTGTGATTTGATAGGCTCTTATGAACCCAAGCAGAAATGAGGGATGTTGAAATGCCTGTTCCTAAAAAAACAGCCGATGCCCTAAATGCTTTTTCCCGAGGGGAGAACCACCGAACCCATCAGATTCTGGGGAATCATCAGGAAAAGCGCCGGGGCAAACAGGGAGTTGTGTTTCGCACCTGGGCACCCAATGCGGAAAAAGTATCGGTGGTGGGTGACTTCAACGATTGGGATGAGGAGAAGAATCCTTGTGTTCTGCTGGAAGATACCGGCGTATGGGAGACCTTTTTAACCGGGGTGGAACCCTACGACATATATAAGTATTCCGTCACCGGAAAAAGCGGTCAAACGGTGCTTAAATCCGACCCCTTTGCCCTTCACTTTGAAACGCCTCCCGCCAACGCCTCCAAGGTGCTGGATCTGCATCCATTCCCTTGGACCGATTCCCGCTGGATGGAACAGCGGCGGACCAAAAATCACTACCACAGCCCTATCAATATCTACGAGATGCATCTGGGCTCTTGGCGGCGGTATCCCGACGGCAACCACTTCGATTACATCAAGCTGGCCCGGGAGCTTGCCGCCTACCTCAAGGAGATGGGCTATACCCATGTGGAGCTGATGCCCATTACCGAGTACCCCTACGACGGCTCTTGGGGGTATCAGGTCACCGGTTACTTTGCCCCTACCTCCCGCTATGGTACTCCCAGCCAGTTCAAGGAGTTTGTCAACATCCTCCACCGGGCGGGAATCGGAGTGCTGATGGACTGGGTACCCGCCCACTTTCCCAAGGATGCCCACGGTCTCTACGAGTACGACGGCGGCCCCTGTTACGAATATGCCGATCCCAAAAAGAGCGAGCACAGCGGCTGGGGGACCCGGGTATTTGATTTTGGCAAGCCGGAAGTGCGCAGCTTTTTAATTTCCAGCGCTTTGTTCTGGATTGAGGAATACCACATCGACGGCCTGCGTCTGGACGCGGTGGCCTCCATGCTCTATCTGGACTATGACCGCCAGCAATCCGGCTGGACCCCTAACATCTACGGTGGGCGGGAGAATCTGGAGGCGGTGGAGTTCCTGCAAATTTTCAACCAGTCCATCCTCACCCTGCATTCCGATGTGATGATCATGGCAGAGGAAAGCACTGCGTGGCCTCTGGTCACCAAGCCTCCTCACGTGGGGGGGCTGGGCTTCAACTTCAAGTGGAACATGGGCTGGATGAACGATATGCTCCACTACACCTCTCTGGACCCCATCTACCGGGCCTTTAACCACGATAAGCTCACCTTTTCCATGTTTTACGCTTTTTCGGAAAACTTTGTTTTGCCCATCTCCCACGACGAGGTGGTGCACGGCAAGTGCTCCCTTATTGAAAAGATGCCGGGAGACTATGAGACCAAGTTTGCCGGAGCCAAAACCTTTTTGGGCTACATGATGAGCCATCCCGGCAAAAAGCTTTTGTTTATGGGCTGCGAGTTCGCCCAGTTTATTGAGTGGGACTACCAAAAGGAGCTGGACTGGCTTCTGCTGGATTACGAAAGCCACCGCCAATTCCAGCACTATGTCAGGACGCTCAACCGCTTTTATCTCAAGTACCCCTGCCTGTGGCAGGTGGAGGACAGTTGGGAGGGATTCCAATGGGTTGTCTCCGACGATTCCAGTCAAAGCGTGGTGGTGTTCCGCCGCATTGACGAGGAAGAAAACGAGCTGGTGGTGGTCTGCAACTTTTCCCCCGTGGCCCACAGCAATTACCGTTTTGGCGTAAAGGCCGCCCGTAGCTACACCCGGGTTTTGTGCTCCGACGACGTGGAGTTCGGCGGTTCCGGAACCTGTCCGCAGACCAAGTACCTCTGCGAAAAAGTGCCCATGCACGGCTACCAGCGGAGCATCAGCATTGAACTGCCCCCTTTGAGCGCTCTGTGGTTTAAGCCGGTGGCGCTGCAAAAGCGCAAACCCATCCCCACTCTGGAGGTGACATCCTCCAGAGCATCCCAGAAAAAAGCATCCTCACAGGGGAAAGATTCCAAGGCAACGTCCGGCGGGGAAGCAGGTGGTTAAAACACCCGTCCCGCCAAGGCTTCCAAGAAAAGCTGAGGCGGCCCAACACACAGATTCTTTCCCCGGTTTTCAACCTCCTAACAGAAGGGAATGAACGGCTTTGTTGAAACTGAATAAGAAAAAATGGATCGCTATGATTTTGGCCGGCGGACAGGGCAGCCGACTCCTTTCCCTGACCAAGCGGCTGGCTAAACCCGCCGTCCCCTTTGGCGGAAAATATCGCATCATTGACTTTACCCTTTCCAACTGCGTCAATTCCGGTATCGATACGGTGGGGGTACTCACCCAGTACCAGCCTCTGCTGCTCAACGAGTACATCGGCAACGGCCAGCCATGGGACTTGGACCGGGTCCACGGCGGCGTGTTTGTGCTCCCCCCCTACCAGCAAAGCTCCGGCTCCGACTGGTATACCGGAACCGCCAACGCCATCTACCAGAACCTGCAGTTCATCCAGCGCTACGACCCGGATTACGTTCTGATTCTTTCGGGGGATCACATCTATAAGATGGACTATTCCAAGATGCTGAAGTTCCACCGTCAGCATCAGGCGGACTGCACCATCGCCACCTTGGAGGTGCCCCGTCACGAGGCCGACCGCTTTGGGATTCTGGCCAGCGATGAGGAGGGGCGGATCACCAGCTTTGAGGAAAAGCCCGCCCAGCCAAAATCCAACATGGCCTCCATGGGTATCTATATTTTCTCCACCAAGACTCTGGTTCGTTATCTGGAGGAGGACGCTCTGGACGATGCTTCCTCCAAGGATTTCGGCAAGAATATCATCCCCGCCATGCTGGGCAGCGGCGCCCGCCTTTTTGCCTATCCCTTTGAGGGCTACTGGAAGGACGTGGGCACCATCGACAGTCTTTGGGAGGCCAACATGGACCTGCTGGATCCTTCCATGCCTTTGGATCTGGGGGATCCCCAGTGGCGGATTTACGCCCGCAACGCCGTTCGGCCTCCCCAGTATGTGGGCCGCGACGCCGTGGTGCAGAACTCCATCGTCACCGAGGGCGCGGAAATTTACGGAGAGGTGGATTTTTCCGTTCTCTTTGCCGGGGTGGTGGTGGAGCCGGGAGCAACGGTGCGGGACAGCATCGTCATGCCGGGCACCGTCATCCGTTCGGGGGCGGTGGTGGACTACGCCATTATTGCGGAAGGCTGCGAGATCGGCCGGGGTGCCCGGGTAGGCTCCCGCCCCGAGGATACCCCGGATAAATCCCTTTGGGGGGTCACCGTCATTGCCGAAGGAGTCACCGTGGCTCCCGGCGCAGTGGTTCCCGCCAAGGCAGTGGTGGACGGCGATTGGAACATCGGCTCAGCGGTGGTTCTGGATGCACCGGAGCCTGCGGAAAAAGAAGCCGGGGAGGTGGTGAGAGCATGAAGAACCTTTTGGGAATCGTGTTTTCCAACATGCACGAGCATATGGTCAGCGACCTGACCCCTCACCGTTGTATGGGCTCTGTCCCGGTGGGAGGCAGATACCGCCTCATCGACTTTGTCCTCTCTACTCTGGCCAATTCCGGTGTTGAGGACGTGGGAGTCATCACCAAAACCAACTACCAGAGCCTGATGGACCATCTGGGCAACGGGCGGGAGTGGGACCTTTCCCGCAAGACCGGAGGACTAGCCATTCTCCCCCCCTTCTCCCGCACCGAAACCGGCATGTACCGGGGCCGCATTGAGGCCCTGTACGGCATCATGGGCTATCTGCGGTCCAGCCCGGCCACCCACGTCATCACCTGCGACTGCGACATGCTCTTTAACACCACCTACGACGACATGCTTCTGTCCCACGTGGAAACAGGAGCGGACATCACGGTGATGTACAAAAAGATGCCTCTGATTGGGGAAGTTTCCAAGGATACCTGCGTCCTTTCTGTGGAGGAGAACGGGCGGGTGCGGGATGTGATGGTTGCTCCCCCCCTGAGCGGAGAGCAGAACGTCTACCTCAACATTATGATCATCTCCAAAAGCTTGCTGGAATATCTGGTCAGCAGCTGCTTCAGCCGCAACCAGTACTCCTTTGAGCGGGATATTCTCCAGGCGGGGGCCCGGCAGTACCACATCAACGCCTACGAGTATACGGGGTATATCAGCCGGTTTTCTTCCCTGCAAACCTATTACGACGCCAATCTGGCTCTGCTGGATTCCGAAGTGCGCAGCCAGCTCTTCCCCCGGGAAATGCCTATCTATACCAAGGTGCGGGATGAAGCCCCCGTCCGCTACGGTCTTGGCTCCAAAGTTTCCAACTCCCTGTTGGCCGACGGCTGCGTGGTGGAGGGTGAGGTGGAAAACAGCGTCCTCTTCCGCGGGGTGACGGTGGGTAAGGGCGCCAAGGTAAAAAACAGCGTCATCATGCAGGGCACCACCATTGGCGAAGGCTCCAGTCTGGAGTGGGTGATGACCGACAAAAATGTCACCGTCCGGGAAAGCCGCATGCTGACCGGTTTTCAGACCTACCCTGTCTACATTGCCAAGGGCTCGGTGATTTGATACCGTGCGGACAGAGCTTTCCGGAAGAAAAGGAGTGATTTACGGTGAAAATTCTGCTGGCTGCCAGTGAGGCTGTCCCCTTTATCAAGTCGGGAGGGTTAGCCGATGTGGCAGGTTCCCTATCCAAAGCGATTCGCAACCGCTCTCAGGCCTGCCGGGTGGTTCTGCCCCTCTACAGCGATATTTCCGACGAGCTTCGGGCAGGCATGAAGGAGATCGCCCGCTTTCAGGTCCAGTTGGCTTGGCGCAACCAGTACTGTGGCGTTCTGGAAACCACCTGCAATGGAGTCAAGTACTATTTTCTGGACAACGAGTACTACTTTAAACGCCGGGGACTATATGGCTTTTTTGATGATGCCGAGCGGTTCGCCTTCTTTTCCCGGGCGGTTCTGGAAATGCTTCATCACATAGATTTTAAACCAGAGATCATTCACTGCAACGACTGGCAAACCGCCCTGATTCCCGCCTATCTGGATGTGTTTTACCGGACCAGCGAAAAGCACCGGGATATCAAAACGGTGTTCACCATCCACAACATCCAATATCAGGGAACCTTCGGCCTGCAGGTGATTGAGGATATTCTGGGCTTTCCGGAAAGCACACAGGGCATTGTGGAATACGAAGGCAACTGCAATTATATGAAGGCGGCCATCGAGCAGTGCGACATGTTGACCACCGTTTCCCCCACCTACGCTCAGGAACTGATGGACCCATGGTTTGCCCACGGCCTACATACCCTGCTGCAAGAAAAGCGCTACAAGATGCGGGGGATTCTCAACGGCATCGACCAAAAGCTGTACAATCCCGCCACCGACCCCCGGCTGGCCAAACACTACACCGCCACGGACCTTTCGGGCAAGGCGGCCTGTAAGCGGGCTTTGCAGGAGGAGATGGGGCTCAAGCCTCATGCCGATGCTTTGCTCATTGGCATGGTAACCCGTCTGGTGGATCATAAGGGGCTGGATCTGGTGCAGTATGCTTTTTCCCGCATGATGGAGCGGGGGGTGCAGTTTGTGCTGCTGGGCTCAGGGGATTGGCAGCTTGAGCGGTTCTTCCGGGAAACTGCCGACCTGTATCCCGGCAGGGTGGGCATCCACATTGGGTTTGACGAGGCTCTTTCCATGCGGATTTATAGCGGCGTTGATCTGTTCCTGATGCCCAGCCGCAGCGAACCCTGCGGTTTGGCCCAGATGATTTCTATGCGGTACGGAACTCTGCCGGTGGTTCGTTCCACCGGGGGCCTCAACGACAGCGTCCGGGATTTTGGCGGGGAAGATGGCAACGGCTACACCTTCCTCACCTGCAACGCCGACGACATGCTGGACGCCATCTACCGCGCCTGTGACGATTTCGCCGATCCGGCGCTCTGGGCCCAGCACAGCAAGGCGGCCATGGGCTGTGATTTTAGCTGGGGTCGTTCCGCTGTGGAGTATCTTTCCCTTTACACCAGCCTGTTGCAGGAGCCGTGAAAACGGTTCACCTCCTATAAAAAGTTTTGGAGGATAATGGAATAAATTTACAAAAATCCGTTCATACTCTCCACACGACATTGGAGAGAGGACGGATTTTTTTATGAAGCGTTGGGAGCTTTCCCTGATTATTGGCATGGTAGCGGCGGTGATCTTTACTTCCTTAGGGGCCTTTGGGGCGGAGTGCCGGGAGGTCAGCGGGCAGGTGCTGCGGTTGCATGTGCTGGCCAATTCCGACAGCCCTGAGGATCAGGGCCTCAAGCTCAAGGTTCGGGATGCGGTTCTGGAAGGCACGGCCGAGCTTTTTGAAACCGGCTCCGACAAAGAAGCACTAATGGTTCTGACTCAGGACCACCTCCGGGAAATTGAGGCCATCGCCAACAATGCCCTGCGGGAAAACGGTTCGCCGGACTGCGTCCGCGCTCAGGTGGTCAACATGTATTTTGAAACCCGGGACTACGGTGAGATCACCATGCCGGCGGGATATTACGATGCGGTGCGCCTCACCATTGGCAACGGGCAGGGACAAAACTGGTGGTGTGTCATGTTTCCCCCCATGTGCATCCCCGCCGCCAACGCTTCCCCCCTGCCCTTAGAGGAGCAGCTGACCCATCTGGGGGAGGAAACCCGCTATGTTCCCCGGTTTGCCGTAGTGGAGCTGATCGAAAGCCTGATGGCAGACTCTGTGCCTTCCGAGGCAGAAGCTACCTGATGGTTACATCTTAAAAGGAGGAGACGTATTTGGTACGTCTCCTCCTTTTTGATGCCGTGAAATGATTCCTGCTGCCCTCTATTTATTGGGCGCAAGGCGGATGCTGTTTAAGTCCTCCAGATTTTCGAACCGTTCGTTGCCCACCAGCCCGGTGACAAAGTACAATCCGCTTTGCCGGTCGTACTGAATCTCGTGGAGGATGCGAAAGCCCTCAATCTCGCTGGTGTTGGCCACGTGAATCCGGGGCCCTGTACAGCGGAAGGTGGTGACATCCCCAATCTTTATGTGGTCGTCATCCACAAAGCTGACCTCCAGCTCCTGCCCAATCAGTTCCCGCACGCTTTTTTCCACCTTGTCCAGATCAAAGCCGGGGGGCTCCATAAACTGGAGGACAAAGCCGTGGTGAACATCCCCATGTTTAAAAAAGGCGTCGGGCTGAAAGCCGAACTCGTCAATCAGCACCATGGTGGAAAGATCCTCGGCGGTATGGGCCATTTTGCGGTAGCGGATGGAAGCGTGAACAATGTCGGCAATATCCTGAGGCAGAGGGCCAAAGACGTTGGGCCGGGTGACGATGACCTCCTCCCCGATGCCGATGATCAGATCGGCGCTCTGCTTTAACAGGGGAGCCACCAGCTCAAAATGCTCCACCACCACCCGCTTGCCCAAGTCCACCGCGTTCTGGACGGCCTCCGCCAGTGTACCCAGATGAGTGAAGGCTTGCTCGAAGCGAACGTCCACGTGGTAGGTGTGGGGGGTGAAGAACAGGTTGCCGCTGATATCCAGCAGGGGCAGCGGGCGGATGTTGACGCCGCTGTCGTCGTTGGTCAGCTCCAGCCCGGGAAACATCCCCTTGACCAGCAGACTTTTTCCGGAGCCGGGACTGCCCATAACGCCGATGAGCAGATCCTTTGCGCTGAGATACTTCTGGGAAATCTGATACCCCAAATTGAGGATGCGCTGTTCGCCCCGGGGGGCAAAATAGACGGAATACCGCAACTGATCGTGAGCGAGATTAAAGGCCATACATCTTCCTCCTGACGCGGTTTGGAGGTGACGGTGACGGCGCCGCCCCCACAACCCAATTGACAACTAAATTTACAGATATTATACTATAAAAGCAGAGTATTGGCTATAGGAGCAGAAGATGCAAAGTACCCGCTCTCTTTTTAACAACCGGGCAGCTACCTGGGACCAGCTCCATACCCACGATCCCGTTAAAATCTCCCTGATGCTGGCGCTTTCCGACCTTTCCCCGGGGATGGATTTTCTGGATGTGGGCTGCGGCACCGGTGTTCTGGAACCCTATCTGCTGGGCTATCAGCCCCGGCGGGTAGTGGCGGTGGATTTTGCCGAAAAAATGATTGACATCGCCCGGGAAAAGCTTCAGGATCCCCGGGTGGAATTCCTTTGTGCCGATATCTTTACCCTGCAGGGTGAAAGGTGCGACTGTTGCTTCCTGTACAACGCCTTTCCCCACTTCCGGGACCCCCATGGACTACTGAAGCATCTAGCCACCCTGATCCGCCCCGGTGGCAGACTGACCATCTCCCACGCCCGGGGCAAGTCGGCGGACGCTTTCTTGGGGCAGGTGCTCTACGGGCATCCGGTACACCCCAATCAGGGACTGGTCAATTTGATGCGCCCTTACTTTCATGTGGACGCCACTGTGGATAACGGCGCCCTTCTTCTGATCTCCGGCGTTCGGCGGCCTTAAACGCTGCGCGAAAACCAATCGTGCCCGGAATGGATGTTTATCTCATCGTCATGCCGGGGATTTTTGCGTGTCCATGGGCATAGGCCGTCTCCGGGCGGACCTGCATATGGGGAGAGTTGGCAGCAGGAGCGGAGTTTACTATTGACCGGGAAAGTGATACACTATCATTGAAAACAAAAATCAACACGGCAACAAGAGGTGGTGATTCCCATGAAATTGGAGCTGGTGCAAAAGCAAAAGCAGGTGATTACCCTGCAGATGCAGCAGTCCCTGAAGATTCTGCAAATGAACGCCATGGACTTGGAGCAGCACATCCAAAACGAGGTGCTGGAAAACCCCCTGCTGGAAATGGAGGTGCCGGAGGAGGAAGAAGACCCCGGAGAAACCCGCCTGAAAAAGCTGGAGTGGCTGGAATCCATGGATTATTCCAATACCTATCGGTACGATTCCTTCTCCCGGGAGGAGAACAGGGAGCTCCCCCTGTTCGAAAAGGGCTCTCAGGACTCGCTGACCGAAATCCTGTTGCAGCAACTGCCCGGCTTCC
>CALCSA010000027.1 GCA_937894185.1 uncultured Clostridia bacterium
AGGCAAGGGGGCCCACCACAAACACAAGGGCGGTGAAGTAGATGGGCAGCAGCGCCAGAACAGCGGTTGCCCCCCGCAATCCGGTACGTGCCTTCATGCCCCCGCCTCCTCCAGATCAATCAGAACCGCATCCTGAGTCTTCCAGTCCAGCAGCACCGTATCCCCCGGCTCCGGGTCGGCGGAGATGCCGCAGCGGCTCACCGTCAGATCCTCCCCGCTGCCCAGCTCCACCATAATGCGCAGCATCCCCCCGGCCAGAGTCTTTTCCCGCACACGGCCCAGAAGTCCGGCGGCGGCGTACCCCTGACTGTTCTTTTCGATGTTGACCCGCTCGCTGTGAACCGCAAGGGTCACCGTCTGCCCGGGAGTTACCTGCGCCCCCAAGCTATGGGCCCAGACCACTCCCTGAGGATGCCGCAGACAGACCTTATCTTCTTCCACATACTCCACCCTGCCCCGCAGGATGTTGGCACTGCCCACAAAGCCCGCTACAAAGCTGGTTTTGGGGGTGTTATAGATTTCGTCGGGGGGGCCGATCTGCTCAAAGCGGCCCTCCCGCATGACAGCCACCCGGTCAGACATGTTGAGGGCTTCTTCCTGATCGTGGGTGATGTAGATAAAGGTGATGCCCAACTGTTTTTGCAACCGCTTGAGTTCGCTTTGCATCTGGCGGCGCAGCTGAAGGTCCAGCGCCCCCAAAGGCTCGTCCAGCAGCAGGACGCGGGGACGGTTTATTACCGCCCGGGCAATGGCCACCCGCTGCCGCTGTCCCCCCGAAAGCTCGTGGGGCATGCGGTGCCCGTAATCTTCCAGCTGGACCAAAGCCAAAGCCTGCTGGACTTCCTGCCGAATCTCCGGCTTCTTTCTCTTTTTGAGCCGCAGACTGTAGCCGATGTTTTCTTCCACCGTCATGTGGGGAAAGAGGGCGTAGTTCTGAAACACCGTGTTGACATCCCGTTTATTGGGCTCCTCCCAGGTGACGTCTTTGCCCTCCAGCAGCACCCGTCCGCTGTCGGGGCTTTCCAGCCCTGAAATAATCCGCAGGGTGGTGGTTTTTCCGCAGCCTGAAGAACCCAGCAGGGTGATAAACTCCCCACTGTAGACGCAAAGATCAATGCCGTCCAGCACCTTGCTTTCTCCAAAGCTTTTGGTCACCTGTTCCAGTTGTAAGATCAGTTCACTCATTGTGATTCCTCATTCCGGTTTCTCTGGGCCCCCCATACCTGCAACTCCATCAGCGGCCGCTCCAAGCGGCATTTGCGGGTCAGAAGCGCCGTTTCGATCACCCAAGCTGTCTCCTCCCCATCCAGCAGGCCGGGGAACAGCCGGGGGGCTTCCTCCAGATAATAGCCTTCTACCTGAAGGCAGCGAAAGGTTCCGCCGGGAATCTCCATGCTGTGACTGCCGGGACATCCCTGAGCTAAAACCTCCAGATAAATGTACTTTTGAACCCCCGCGGGGCCATACTCGTGAAGCAGGCCGTAGTCGTACAGGGGAAAGGCTTCCTCCTCCACCGCCAACCGGAACAGCCGGTGCAGGGCCGAGGCGAACTGCCTGTCCTGCTGTCCCTTGTCGTAGGGAAGCACAAAGAACATTCGGGGAGGAAGCTGGCACTCAAAGCGGCCGCACACCTTGCGGCAGGCTTTGAGATGGTCAATATCCGCCCGGAGCACCGTGACAAACTGCAGCCCCCGCTGAATCTGCCGCAGTTTTTCCTGAGCCGCCAGCTTGCCGTGATCCAGCATGGCGGCAAAATGAGCGCCCTCATCTTCGCCCATGTATTCCGTCAGGTTCCGCAGGGGGATGTCCAGTTCCACACACAGCCGGATGATCTCCACCGTGTACACCTGATCCACCGAATAATAGCGGTAGCCTGAATCGGGATTGATGTAGGCGGGCTTGAGGACGCCGATCTTGTCGTAGTACCGCAGGCACTTGATGTTGACTCCCGTAATTTTGGAAAACTCGCCGATTGAGATAAGGCTTTGTTTTTGCTTCATACTTCACCTACTCTCCCATAATGGGATAGCTTTCCCTATCATAGTACACCTTTGTCCTTCTGTCAATGAAGATGGGGATTCCATCCAGCGCTTTTTCCACCATTGCCCCCGGCTTCAAGATTGCGAACCCCCGGAAAAGAAGCTTGCCGCCTGCCCTGTGCCCTGTTATGATAGAGAGGTAGAAAAGGATGTCCGCTGATCTGCGGCAAAAGGAGTGTTGATGTTGAGGGAACAATCCCCATTGCTTCGGGCAATTCCCAAGGTGGATCAGGTGCTGGCCCTGCCGGAGCTGACCCGGCTGGCGGAGGAAACCTCCCTGTTTGCCGTCACCGCCGCTGTCCGGCAGGTTCTGGATAGCCTGCGGGAGGAAATTCTCGCGGGGCAATACGGCCACACCCCCACTTCCACAGAGTTGCTGCCCTTGATTGAGGAAGCGGTTAAGCAAAGGCAGCAGATGGGGCTGCGCCCGGTGATCAACGGCACCGGTGTAATTTTGCACACCAACCTTGGGCGCTCCCGGCTCAGCAAGGAGGCGGCCAAGGCGGCTATGGAGGCGGCTTGCAGCTACTCCACGTTGGAATATGATCTGGAACAGGGTAAGCGGGGCAAGCGGGAAGTGCATGTGGAGCATCTGCTAACCCGCCTCACCGGGGCGGAGGATGCTCTGGTGGTCAACAACAACGCCGCCGCACTGCTTCTGCTCCTCAGCTCCATAACTGCCGGGCGGCAGGTGATCATCTCCCGGGGGGAACTGGTGGAGATTGGCGGTTCCTTCCGTATTCCCGATATTCTAAAGCAGAGCGGCAGCATTCTGGCGGAGGTGGGGACCACCAACAAAACCCGGCTGCAGGACTACGAGGATGCCATCCACCCTCAAGAGACGGGGGCGCTGCTCAAGGTGCACACCAGCAACTACCAGATTGTGGGGTTCACCCAACAGGTTGCCTTGGAGGAACTGGTTGCCTTAGGCCAAAAGCACCACCTCCCGGTGATTCAGGATTTGGGCAGCGGCGCTCTGTTCAGTCTGGCCTCCTGCGGCATTGAAGGGGAGCCCACGGCGGCTCAAAGCATTCAGGCAGGGGCCGACGTGGTTACCTTTTCCGGGGACAAGCTGCTGGGTGGGCCCCAAGCAGGCATTATTCTTGGGAAAAAAGCCTGTCTCGCCCCCATGAAGCAGCATCCTCTCATGCGGGCGCTGCGTCTGGACAAAATGAGCCTGGCCGCTTTGGAGGCCACTTTACGCCTTTACCGGGATCCCCGGGAGGCTTTTGCCCGCATCCCCACCCTGCAAATGCTGGGCTGCGGTCTTTCCACGGTGCGGGCCAGAGCATGTCTGGCCCAAACGGTGGAGAAGCACAGTCAGGTAGGGGGAGGGGCGGTGCCCAATCAGATGCTCCCCACGGCGGCGACGGCGCTTCAGCCCCAGAGCATCTCGGTGACGGAGCTGGAGCACCGTCTGCGGCTGGGGAACCCTCCCGTATTGGGGAGAATTTCCAAGGATCGGCTGTTGCTGGACGCCCGCACCTTGGAGGACCGGGAGCTTCCCATGATTCTGGACTGCCTGTCCCGCTGTCTGGGCGAATGCTCCTGAGATGAAATAGTTTGGGGGGATAGCATGAAGAACGTCATCATCGGCACGGCAGGGCATGTGGATCACGGCAAAACCAAGTTGATTGCCGCCTTGACCGGAACAGACACCGACCGGCTCAAGGAGGAAAAGCGGCGGGGCATCACCATCGAGCTGGGCTTTGCCCATCTTCCCCTGCCCGACGGAAGCCTTGCCGGCATCATCGATGTCCCCGGCCACGAAAAGTTTATCCGGCATATGCTGGCGGGGGCGGGAGGGGTTGATCTGGCTCTGCTTACGGTGGCTGCCGACGAGGGCTTTATGCCTCAAACCCGGGAGCATCTGGACATCCTCACCCTGCTGGAGCTGGAGCACGGGATCATCGTGCTAACTAAAGCCGATTTGGTAAACAAAGAATGGATGGCCGGCGTGGTGCAGGAGGTAACCTCTCAGGTGGCAGGCACCTTTTTGGAGCATGCTCCCATCCTGCCGGTTTCCGCCCAGACCGGCGAGGGCGTGGAGGAGCTGCGGCAGGAAATCTTTCGGCAGCTGGATTTGGTGCGGCCCAAAGATACCGCCAAGCCCTTTCGTCTGCCTATCGACCGGGTGTTTTCCATGGAGGGATTCGGCACCGTGGTCACCGGAACCTGCACCGAGGGAACCCTTGGTTTGGGGGATTCGATCACCATCTATCCTGCCGGGAAACCGGCCCGGGTGCGGGGCCTGCAGGTGTACGGGCAGCCGGTGTCCGCCGCTTGGGCGGGCCAGCGCACCGCCGTCAATCTGGCGGGGATCAAAAAAGAAGATGTGGCGCGGGGGGATGTGCTGGCGCCGCCGGACTCCATGGTCCCCTCCCAAATGCTGGATGTCAGGCTGGATATTCTAAAGGGCTGCCAGCGCCCCATCACCAGCGGGCAGCGGCTTCACTTCCACCACGGAGCGGGGGATGCTCTCTGCAAGCTGGTGCTGCTGGGAACAGAGCATCTGGCGCCGGGGGAACGAGGATTTGCCCAACTGCGGTTTGCCCATCCGGTCTGCGTCAGGCGGGGGGATCGGTTTGTGGTGCGCTTTTACTCCCCGTTGGAGACAGTGGGGGGCGGTGTTGTGCTGGATTCCAATCCTCCCAAGCACAAGGCGAAAGACCCCCGGGTGGTGACGGCTCTTTCCATTCAAGAGGCCGGAACCTTTGCCCAGAGGCTGCGCCAGAGCATTCTGGAATCCCGGCATCACTTCTGGCCGTTGGAGGAGGTGCTGCACCGTGCGTGTTTCCAAGAGGAAAAGGCAGAGGCAGAGCTGGAGCGGCTCCTCGCCACGGGGGAGGTCATCCTGCTGGGCGGGGACATTCCCTTGCACCGGGACTACCTGTCGGAACTGGGGGAAAACCTCACCCGGATGCTCTTTCAACATCACAGGGAGCATCCCCTGCAGGCAGGAATGCCTTGGGGGCAGGCCCGATCCAAGCTGTTGCCCGGGCTGGACCCATCGCCGGGGAATCAGGTTTTGGATCTGCTGGTGAAACAAGGCGTGGCCAAGGAGCAGGAGCACCGTCTGGCGCTGCCTGATTTTGCGATGGTATTCACTCCCGCCCAGCGCAGGGTGGCCAATGCTCTCACCGCTTTTTACCGGGATGGCGGCTTTGCCCCTCCCGATCCCGCCATCGCCGCCCGGAAGTTCGGCGGAGAACGGGAATATCACCGGGTGTTGCAGGCGCTTCTGGCTGACGGCCGGCTGGTGATGGCGGGGCCATTCCTCTTTGACGGGGACGTTTACCACAAAGCCCGGCAACTGTTGGGGCAGACTTTGGCTCGGCAGGGGCAGATCACGCTGGCGGAGTTTCGGGATTTGCTGCAAACCTCCCGCAAGTATGCTCTGGCCCTATT
>CALCSA010000028.1 GCA_937894185.1 uncultured Clostridia bacterium
AACCTCGGGGTGCGGCTGGGGATTGTCGTGGGTGGTCAGGGTGTTGTCCACATCCAGAATCAGGCCCCGAACACCCCAGCGCTCCAGCTGCCCCGGCTGCAGACGGGATATGGATGGAAGATAAAGGGTGGGATAGAGCAAACTCATGACAATATGACACCTCGTGAGAGAAAAGGCGGGCTAACTAGTAGCCCGCCTTTTAGAATTACATTATTTGAACTTGCGTTTGCGTGCTGCCTCGGATTTCTTCTTGCGCTTGACGGAAGGCTTTTCGTAATGCTCCCTTTTGCGCACTTCCTGCAACACACCGGATTTCGCACATTGCCTCTTGAATCTGCGCAGCGCACTGTCCAAGGATTCGTTGTCCTTGATACGGATTTCTGACACGTCTATTTCCCTCCCCACGCTTCGCAGCAGGAGTTATTCTTTAAACAATCAGGATAAAGAACTCATCTATCATTATAGTACCTGCACGCCCTGCTGTCAAGAAATAAAATCCAACCTTTTACTCTTAGGCTATTTTACCACAAGATTTACCAGTTTGCCGGGCACTACAATTTCCTTGAGGACCTGCTTGCCTTCCACCGCGGCGGCAATCTCGGGGCTTTCCTTGGCCAGACGCAGCAGCTCCTCCTGAGAGGCGGCGGCACTCACCGAAATGCGGGCGCGAATTTTGCCGCAAATCTGCACCACAATCTCCGTGGTGGAATCCTTGCATTTTTCCTCCACATACTTGGGCCAGGTCTGATCGGTGATCATGCCGCCAAAGCCCATCTGCTCCCATGCTTCCTCGGTGACGTGGGGGGCAAAGGGGTTGGAAAGAATCAGCAGAGTCTTGTATTCGGCCCGGGTCAGCTGCTTTTCCTCGTAAATCTCGTTGAGCAGGCTCATCAAAGAGGCAATGGCGGTATTGTACTTGAGGGTTTCAATGTCCTCCCCCACTTTTTTGATGGTCTTGTGGAAGCTGCTTTCCAGCTTGGAGGAGTACTCCTCCCCATCCCGGTAAATTTCCTGCAGGTTCCAGAGCCTGTCCACAAAGCGCTTGCAGCCCTTGATGGACTCGCTGGACCAGGGAGCCGCTTTTTCAAAGTCGCCGATAAACATCTCATACAGGCGCATGGTGTCGGCGCCGTACTCGTTGACAATGTCGTCGGGATTGACCACATTGCCCCGGGATTTGGACATCTTCTCGCCGTTTTCGCCCAGAATCATGCCGTGGCTGGTGCGGCGGGCGTAGGGCTCCTTGGTGGGAACCACGCCGATGTCGTAGAGGAATTTATGCCAAAACCGGGAATAGAGCAGGTGGAGGGTGGTGTGCTCCATGCCGCCGTTGTACCAGTCCACGGGGGTCCAGTACTCCAGCGCTTCCCGGGAGGCCAGAGCCTCGTCGTTGTGGGGGTCGCAGTACCGCAGAAAGTACCAGCTGGAGCCCGCCCACTGGGGCATGGTGTCGGTTTCCCGCTGGGCTTCTCCGCCGCATTTGGGGCAGGTGCAGCGGACCCACTCCTCCAGAGCGGCCAAAGGGCTTTCGCCATCGCCGGTGGGCTTGTAGCTTTCCACCTCGGGAAGGGTGAGAGGCAGGTCCTTCATCTCCAAAGGCACATAGCCGCACTTGGGGCAGATGACGATGGGAATGGGCTCGCCCCAGTACCGCTGGCGGGAAAACACCCAGTCCCGGAGCTTGTAGTTAATCTTATGCTCGCCCTTGCCCTGCTCGCCCAGCCATGCGGTGATCTTATTCTTGGCTTCCTCCACCGTCAGGCCGTCCAGCATTCCCGAGTTGACCATAATCCCCTCGTTGCAGTCCTCGTAGGCGTGCTGGGTGATGTCGCCCCCCTGCACCACCTCGATGATGGGCAGATCAAACTTTTTGGCAAACTCCCAGTCTCTCTGGTCGTGGCCGGGCACCGCCATAATGGCTCCGGTGCCGTAGCTGACCAGAACATAATCGGAGATATAGATGGGGATTTCCTTGGAGTTGACGGGGTTCAGGCCGTTGACTCCTTCCAGCCGAACGCCGGTTTTGTCCTTGGCCACCTCGGTGCGCTCAAAGTCGGACTTGCGGGCTGCCTCCGCCTGATAGGCGCGGATGGCATCCATGTTCCCAAGGCGGTCCGCCCACTGTTCGATGAGGGGATGCTCGGGAGAAACCACCATATAGGTGGCTCCAAAGAGAGTGTCGGGCCGGGTGGTGTAAACTTGCACACCTGAAGCACATCTCCCGCCGTGGTGCCGAAGTTGACCAGAGCACCCTCGGAACGGCCGATCCAGTGCTTTTGGCTGGCGATTACCCGCTCGGGATAGGCCACCTCGTCCAGATCGTCAATAAGGCGCTGGGCATACTTGGTGATGGCCAGCATCCACTGGCTTTTGACTTTGCGGACCACCTCGCCGTGGCAGCGCTCACAGGTACCGCCCACCACTTCCTCGTTGGCCAGCACCACCTTGCAGGAGGTGCACCAGTTGACAGCCATCTCTTTTTTATAGGCAAGGCCGTGCTGAAACATTTGCAGGAAAATCCACTGAGTCCACTTGTAGTACTTGGGATCGGTGGTGTTAATCTCCCGGCTCCAGTCAAAGGAAAGACCCAGGGATTTAATCTGCTCGGTAAAGCGCTTGATGTTCCGCTCGGTGACTGTTTTGGGGTGAACGTTGTTCTGAATGGCATAATTTTCCGCCGGGAGGCCAAAGGCATCCCATCCCATGGGATACAGGACGTTGTATCCCTCCAGACGGCGCTTTCTGGCCACAATATCCAAAGCGGTATAGGGCCGTGGATGCCCCGCGTGAAGCCCCTGCCCCGAAGGGTAGGGAAATTCGATGAGGGGGTAAAACTTGGGCAGAGTGTAGTCCTGCTTGGCGGCAAAGACTTGCTTTTCCTCCCAAATTTTCTGCCACTTCCGGTCCATGACCGCAAAATCGTAACGCATGCTATTTCTCCTTCGCTTTTTCTTCCTCGTCCGGCAACAGGCCATGGGCATGAGCGCTCTGCCTGCCCCTGTTTTTTCCCAACAGTGCCACAGCGTCCCCATGGCCCTGTGTAATCTCCTCCCGGGAAAAACCGCCCCGGATAAGAGCCTGGTCATCCAATTCCGAAAGCCAGCGGTAAAAGGTATCTACTACCTCCGGCAAACCGGCGGACAGCCTGTGCTCCAACGTTTCGAACAAAAGATTTTCCGCCTCGTTGATCTGCCCAATGTTCAAAAGAAACCGCAGAGTGGTGATGAGCGTGCGGTCCTCCGCGGCCATCGGTATCTGATGGAAAACATCCTCTTTCCCGTTTTGTTTCCCGAATACGAGGTGGGACAGCAAATCGGCAATCCCGCTAATTTGCCGCATAAAATAATCGTCAGACACGATGCTACTGCAACAATTCGGCAACATCCAGCTTGGGGGCATCTGCCCAAAGCCGTTCCAAGCAGTAAAACTCCCGGGTTTCACTGTAAAAGATGTGGATGACCACATCGTTATAGTCCATCAAAATCCACATGGCGGAAGAGGCTCCCTCAATTTTGCGAGGCTCTACCCCTTGGGCAGAAAGCTTCTCCTCCACTTCCTCGGCCAGGGTTTTCACCAGAGTGGTATTCCCCGCGGAGGCAATGACAAAATAGTCCCCAAGGCTGGTGACTTTGTGGATATCCAACACCACAATATTCTCGGCTTTTTTGGAATCCAGCAGTCCCACTACTTTTTTTACAATTTCTTTAGAAGTCATACTTTCGCTCCGATCTTTGTTTGCTTGAATATTCATTATACGCTTCCCAACTCTCTCTGACAAGGGGCAATCCCCTTTTTGCCACACAAGACACCGTGTGGGAGAGACAGAGGAACATGGCCTCGTCCAGTGACCGCCGGGCTGTTTCCCGCAGCTGCTCCACGCCGGGGTAGCTGCGGTCCCCGCTGCTGGCGTCGGCCACAAACACGATTTGTTCCAGCCGGGTCATCCCCGCCCGGCCGGTGGTGTGATACCGCACCGCCCGCAGAATCTTCCGGTCGGCAATCCCCAGCTCCTTTTTGAGATAAAAGCTGCCGCAGACTCCATGCCAGATCTGGGGATTTTGCAGCCACCCCCCACGGAAGTCAAAGTCGTGGCTCTCCATATACGCCTGCTGCCAGTCTTGGTGATCATCCCGGCAGATGTCGTGGAGCAATCCGGCAAGACCTGCCCGGTACCAGTCCCCGTGGTGGAAAGCCGCCAGTTCAAGAGCTGCCTGCTCCACCATCAGGGAGTGGTAATACCGCTTGGGGGAAAGGCGGTTCTGTAACATTTTCCGAAGATGCAAGGTGGTGTAAATGTTCAACAAAGTGCCTCCTGCCAGAGATGCCTGCTCTCTAAACGGGCAGGCCAAGCTTTATCTCCCCTAGGGTTTGAGGTAGAGCCCGTGGGCGATGATGTACTCCCATACATCAGGGTGGAGCAGGCCGGACACATCCTCCCCGGCGGCAATCATCTTCCGCACCTGAGTGGAGCTGAGGGGCTGGGCTTCGATGTTGATGATGATGCACTTGGCCCCCTGATTTTCCAGCACTTGCTTGTGAATTTCCATCAGAGAAAGCTCCCCCTGCTCCCGCTGGGCGCCGCACAGGGTGGCCATTTTGTAAATCTCGGGAGCCAGCCGCCAGTCCTGCACCGTTATGAACATGTCTCCCCCCATGATCAGAAACAGCTCGGAGCCGGGATATTTTTCCTGAATGTGGC